>CAUZNH010000124.1:0-4342 GCA_963581345.1 Candidatus Thalassarchaeaceae archaeon
AATCCCATCCCATTAATTCAACCCCTGTGAAGACAGCATTTGAACCCTACTCAAATTAACAAATTAATGGAACCTATGGAAATCTCGTATCTACACCTGGTTCCACAATCATTAATTGTTAGGTGTAAGGAGTTCAATATACGGATGAGTTTCTATGATGAATAGGGGACGGGTATTTACATTTCTAATTGTAGTATTGATGGGGCTGTCAAGCCTAAGTGTTTTGGCACCAGTTACAGAAGCAAGTCAGTCTCGACACACACCTTCAGTAAGCATACAGGGTTTCGCTTTCAACCCATCAACAAACCTCACTGTACATGCAGGCGATTCAGTGATCTGGACTAACAATGATGGGGCATCGCATACTGCTAGTTCAACAAGTGGACCTGCCTCTTTTGATTCGGGGACAATTTCCGGGGGAGCAACGTTCAGTTTCACCTTCACAACTGCTGGAACATACAATTATCGATGTGATTTACATACCTCAATGACTGCTTCATTAACTGTTGTAGAGCCAGATAATAATAACCCACCAGAAGTTTCCGGTATCACACTCTCACCTGACCCCGTCTTGACTAATGATGTCATTTCAATATCCGCAACTACTTCAGATTCCGATGGCGATTCTGTCACACTAAGTTATTCTTGGTTGATAAATGGCAATTTCATTAGTGAAACTGGTGACACACTCTCAGGTATTTCTTGGTTTGATAAGGGTGACCAAATCCAAGTTGAGGTCACACCAAATGATGGGGCCGTTAATGGAAATACTACCCTTTCTAGTGCCATCACGGTCACAAATAGCCCACCAATTATTTCATCAGTCACCATATCTCCTTTGACACTGAATAACGAGGCGATTGCTATCTGCACCCCTTCAGGATGGGATGATGCTGATGGAGATTCTGAAAGTTATCAATACGCATGGGAAGTTAATGCCGTAGTACAGCAAGATACTGCTGAATCATCAGGACCGTTTAATGCAGATGATATTGTTTCCTGTACTGCCACGCCTAATGATGGTGAAAATTCAGGATTGTCACTTTCTAGCGACGATGTCACGGTTGTTGCCGCAGATGCTCCTGACGCTGATGGGGACGGAGTCCCTGACACAACTGATTCTTGCTCAGATACTCCAATAGGAGAAGTTGTTGATGTAGATGGGTGTTCATCTTCTCAACGAGACGAAGATGGAGATGGAGTCAGTGATGCCAATGACCTCTGTCAAAGCACACCAACAGCTGCTACTGTTGACAATGATGGATGCAGTGACTCGCAACTTGATACTGATGGAGATGGCTTTACTAATGGTGAAGATGCATTTCCGCTTGATGCAGGAGAACAAATTGACACCGATGGTGATGATATCGGCGACAATGCTGACACCGATGACGATAATGATGGATGGAATGACACTGCAGAAATAGACTGTGGCACAAACTCAACTGATGTGGATTCAACCCCACTTGATACCGATAATGATGGGATGTGTGATATCTTTGATAATGACGACGATAATGATGGTTGGAATGACACTGCAGAAATAGACTGTAGCACCAACTCAACCGATATGAATTCAGTTCCACCAGACACTGATGGCGATGGGATTTGTGATAATCTCGACGAAATTAACGACAATGCACCTCCACCTGATTATGAATTTGGCAATATTACCGAAGAACCAGAACCAGAACCGCCAGTGACCGAGCGACTTGAATCCGATGATGAACCTGCCAGCGATGGTCTGCCTGGATTCACTAGTGTACTCATGTTCACAGCAATCGCAGGGGCAATGATGCACCTCAGGCGCAGACGTAACTCTTGAGTATTATTTGTGAATACAGCATCAATTCGACACCGAATTTGAAGTTAATTCGAACAACCCATTAACTTGGGCCATGAATCGTTGTTTTTCACCTTGCTCACCACGGGATAGTTTCACCGTCAAACCATCTGCTTGCACCAATGCATCGGCTAGTGCTTGCGCGTCCGCCCACTCAGTTGCAACCCCAAGTCCCTCTGATTCACAAATCTCTGCCATGTGGCAACCCGCATTCACCACACTAGGCCTACCATAGGATGCAGCATCAAACATCTTTACTGGAATTGCACCATCCATGATATTCCCTCTAAACGGGGGATACATCGCATACATCACCGATACTTCCCTCATCATTTCAGCCAATTGAAGGCTGTCAAAGGCACCAAACACCTCTGCTTCTAACCACCCTTCGTTCTGCCCAATACGCACCAATTCAGCAACTTGAACAGCTGCGTTACCATCACCTGCAATTAGTAAACGAGGACGGGTTACCTCTGGAATTAATTTTACTGCTTCAAGCAAAAATTCAAAAGATTCTACTTCTCGTACACGCCCAAGATAACCTACTGTGAAATGTTCGGCAGGCGGGAGTACTTCTTTCTCCGCTGGTCTATTTTCAACTACAATTGATTCAATTCCACGTTGCCCCAGCCACGAATGAAAGCCTGCTGATGAAGTAACCACAGCATCCGCTTTAGTAGCATCTTTCAGCATTTTCTTTCGAAATCTAGATGAAACTACTTTCCGAATAATAGAATTAGGATTTGGCATCAACACCCAAGAATGGTGTAAGTCGTGCATATCAAAAAGAACTTTGGCTCCTGTAATTGCTAAACCAACTGTAAGAGTATCGGCGTCGTGGCAATGAATCAAATCTACATTACCACTATTTTGCCGGTTTGATTCTCGAATATCCTTGATAACTTTACGACGGAATTTCCGCAAGCCTTGAACTGTTGACCAGGTCCCTCCATATGGAGTATAACCCACTCGATGACGAATGATTGTAATTCCATCAACAACTTCTCGTTCAACGAGTTCTTCCAACCTATCAAAGGCATGAATCGTAACATCATGCCCCGCTTCTAACAACCATGATGCCTCTCGCAGCACTCTTGGGTCTGGATTGCAACCGTTAGAAACAACTGCCGCAACCCGTACCATGACATGCCCCAAGCGCGGACGCGTGATGAATACTACTACGAATTAAACCGGCACAGTCATAGATGATGTGTGGATTGTAATTATCAAGGGAGTCACATGCGGGTAGCAATCAGTGGAGATGAAGGTTTCATCGCCCATTACCTCAAAGAAGAATTAGGCGATGAATGTCAAATTCTAACCCCAGACATATTAGCAGATGAAAATATGCTTCCAGCAATTCTTGCCTCTTGCAATGCCATTGTTCACCTAAACGGCCATTCACCGGACAAAAGTTTGCAAAGGTCAGACCAAGAAGTCTTGAGATTAATTCGAGATGAAGCAAGAGTCATTCTAAAAAATGTGCAATCTCACCAAGGAATTCACCTAGTTTTAGTTGGTTCACTTCGGGTCCACCCAAACCCTCGAAAAGAAGACGATTACTATTCCTCAGAATCACCTCTTTCACCCCGTGACATCGCTGCTGAAGGGCAACTTTGGGTAGAAGAGAGTGCACTTGAGCACGCAATGGACACCCATCCAGTTAGTATCATCCGAACCGCCAATGTACAGGGGATTTCACCGGCAGAAAACAAGGGACATGGGGTGGTTCACCACTTGTGCCGTGAAGCAATGTTTGGATTTTTCAATGTACCAGGGACGGGAGAAGAGGTGAAAGATATGATTCATGTCAAGGACCTAGCTAGTATGATAAAATCAATTTTAGATAATCCTCCACCAACTCGAGGCGCTGTTGCAGTTGGTCGTGGTCAAGGTGTTCGAATGAGTGAGTTGGCTGAGATCGTATCCCAAGCAACTGGAGCATCACCACAATACAACAGTCAACCTGGCGAAGAAGTCTGGGGGATTGTTGATGGTTGGGAAATGGGTCAACGAATTGAGCATAAGCCAGAGGTATCAATTCAAGATATCATTGAGGAAGCACTCTCTAACCAATGAGGATACCTGCCAAGGCATTGTCTGAACCGCAAAGATGAGTTACTTTAGCATCAATTCTTGATGAAAGAACCATCACCTTGCATAGCCCACTGACCACCATCAGGAGCATTGTACCAGGTACCACCAGCGGCATCGGTAACATAACTGCCACCAACTGGTAATTCCGCATAGGATGGGACACTTTGTGGACCTGCCTGCATCACTGGTGCAGGTGCAGGTGCCGATGGTTGACCCTCAACATAACCGCCTGCTGCAATCTGCGCTGAATCCTTATCCCACGCGTCCATGCTACCGCCTTGTTTCTTCCGACGGCCAATCATGACCAACATTGACACAATTGCGAGAATTAATACCGCGCCAACAGCACCAAGAATCAAACCATATTCTTTGAGCATCGCATTCACATCACCTGCAACAAGT
>CAUZNH010000125.1:0-4338 GCA_963581345.1 Candidatus Thalassarchaeaceae archaeon
TTTGCATCGCCTCCACCATTACTAGCAAATGTGCTTGCTACAACTGTGTAAATATCTAAATCACGTTGTAGTGTTTCAGTCTCATTTACAGTAGTAGGGTCATCCATAGCAAGATAACCAAATAATCCTGCACGTTGAATAGAGATTGTAGAATCGGGATTACCCATACCAACGAAAAGAGCAGGGCCCCATTTACTAGTAAGATGAATTGATACGCTTGAATCACCAGGGTCCACAGAATTGTAGTATGCATTATTGGACCAACTTGATTGATTGGAAGGAAACAAAGTAGCAAGATCATCTGCAGTTCTTTGACTTGGAACCCCTACCTCCATATCGTTTTCAATCATTCCAGCAGCAAACCCTGCTTGAGTCATACTAGCAACAATACCAACGAAAGTTGAAGTCGCACCGATTCTTTGAGGCTCAAATAAAATGTTGAGGTTTGTTACTTCTGAAGTTGAGGGAGAACCTCCTACCCATGTGAAACTATTGACTTCAGTGTAAGATATGGTCCCCTCCTCAGCATCGTGTTCAACTAAGGTTCTCTCTGCAGTTATTTCGTAAACCACCGGTCCAACCTGTTCAAACTGTTGCTCAGTCATGGGATTTGCTAGAACATCGTCGTAATTTGAGAGGTTCCACGCATAGTAAGAACGCTCACTGGTGGATGTTGCCCAATCTTCATTTACTTCTGAGCAATCATCATTCGCACAAATAGTATCTTTTGTGTGGGTCTGGAAGGTCGATTGCACCGCACCTTCAACTGCACCTGTTGCTACTGTTCCAACTACTGCTATATTGAAAGCAGCAAGCATCACCCCAACCACAATAAATACCATATTCTTGTTTGCCATGCCTATCTCCTAAGCCGGTCGAGACCTGCTATTCGGGATGAACCTTACCTTCATAAAAAATAGCAGGTGCAGGGGAATCACATATTGCCTAAAGCCCTGCGTTGGCCATCTTACAGGAGGTAATGATGTGAAGCAACCGCCATTTTTCTACCGCGTTATTCGTTGGCTTTGCCGTCAAATTAGCGCATCATGGTTTCGTGAACATGGCATTGTTCACGAAGAGTGTATCCCTAAACAAGGAGGAGTCCTTTTTGCTGCTTGGCATCCAGCCTCTTTGATAGACCCATTATTGATGCTTTCATTGCTCCCTGGGCAAATGACTTTTGTCGCAAAGCACACACTATTCAAGATACCACTCCTTGGTCATTTCATGAGGGCTGTTGGCGCTAAGCCCGTCTATAGAAAGCAAGATGAATCCCCATCTACAGATTCAAAAACAGGTGCAACCGGAGGCAATACAAGTCTTATTGATACTCTATCTGATGTGCTTTGTGACGGCGGTTGGTGCGCGATATATCCTGAAGGAATTTCACATCTTATGAGTAGCCCACAAAAGACCAAAACTGGACCTGCTAGGATTATGTTGAAGGCTTTATTAAAAGCTCGTGAAACTGGAGAAGAACCACCCTCTTTAGTGCCTGTTGGACTACACTATTCTGATGCGAGCAGATTCCGAGAACGGGCATTAGTATCCGTACATCAGCCGATGAGCATGCCACCTCTGCCTGGCGAGGAAGGAGCACCTACTCCAAACGGGGAACAGATCGCAGAGTTTGGTGCTGATATCGCTGCGGAGCGTGCATGGGTAAATGCGGTAACTGAATCTCTAGGTACTGAACTCCAACGTAGTAGCCAAGGACTTGATTCATGGGAGGATCGTAAACTTCTTTGGCGTGCAAGAGGGTTACTTTCAGTCCATAGAAATAGAATGCTTGGGCGAAAAACCGGAGCAACTTATGCAGAAGCAGTCATGGGCGCTCGGCGCGCCCGTGCCGCTTGGTTATGGCTATCAGAAAACAATCCAGAACAAGCACTCAACCTAAAGTCAAGAGTCGGCAACCACGCTCAAAATATGGATAAATATGGGCTTAAAGAGCATGAATTGTACGACCGGGATAAAAGGCCAGGAGTTGTTGACCTAATTTCTGCTGTATTCCAGATAATTGGTTCTTGGATTTTTATGGCTGGGCTTATCACATGGGGCGCATTAATCGGTTCGTGGCCACCTTACCGCATCTCTGGACCAATTGCCAAAAAAATGTCAATCAAAGAATACCATACACTTGGGACCCACAAAATTGTCGTAGGTTTTGCGTTACTTCCTATTTGGTGGATATTAGTTTCATTCCCTGTAGCCTTCTTACTAGCGGCACACTCTAGCCCACTTTGGAATCTAAATTTGTATGGTTTATTGCCACTAATTCAGCCCTATGTAACAAAAATAAATTGGATACTACTTGCCTTCATCTTGATGCCTTTGTGGGCTGTAGCAGCAAGACTACATTTGCTCTTATGGAGTCGCTCAGTGCGTTCAATTGGCACACTCAAACAGTGGAAAAGATTGCGTCGGGGCGAAGTCCCTTGGGATGAGTTGGCTGATGAACAGAAGGGTTTGGCTGAAACTCTCAATGAAATCGGACAGGTACTTGTTCTTCCTGCAGACGAAGATTGGATTGAACCACCTACTGGGAAAGATGATTGTGAATCGGTATTTGTACGCAAATAATTCAACCATAAACCATGACTAATGCATTCTCACACTAAAGCGAACTATCAAAGACGGAGCCGGACTCGTCTGTATGCCTACGGAGTAGGCACTGGGCTTTTGGCATGTCAAAGAAAAATCGTGTTCCAATGTTGCCTCAAGCAGGTAAGTTAGAATGGTCTGCCTCTGTCAACGAAAAGAAAGTCACTGAATCAATTTCAAGTGATTCGATTCTCCTCGATGTGTTGCGTGACCAAATTGGTACTCTAGGAGTGAAGAGAGGTTGTGATATGGGTACTTGTGGATGTTGTGCAGTTCTTGTAAACGGCCAACCACGTCTCTCTTGTCTAACACTTACAAGTGAGGTCGAAGGGTGTGAAATAACGACTGTTGAAGGGATCGCTGACGGACATCATCTGTCACCAATCCAAGAGACATTTACAACATATGGTGGTAGTCAATGTGGATTCTGTAGCCCAGGTTTCTTAATTGTGATTACTGCCCTTCTCGAAGAAAATGACAATCCGTCTGAGACTGAAATCAAGAATGCGATTGATGGCAATCTTTGCCGCTGTACTGGCTATCAACCGATTATTGAGTCTATTCAAGCTGCTGCTGAAATACTCCGCACTGGAAAAACAACCTCAAATCCAACCTCACCCCACTCAGACCCACACCCGGGTTTCATGGGAGATGGAGAATAGTCAGGAGATACTTGCATGGGTGACGAAGATGAAATGGTTGGCTACAAACAGCAACCTGGTAAACTACCATTTTCACGCCCCGGCAGCGGTGGTAAAGATCAATTCAGTAACCTCCAAGATGACAAGATGATACCTGAAAGCCAGGGAGGAAAGCGTTCACAACCTTGGGGTACTCATCGCCACGATGAACTCATCACTAGCTCCTCTATCGGTCATAGAACCCCACTGATAGATGCACGCTACAAAGTGACAGGGCAAGCAAAATATGGTGACGATATTCGCTTAAACAATGAATTGATTGGGAAAATTCTCCGCTCTCCACATCATTTTGCTCGTATAAAATCAATTGACACCTCGGCTGCTGAAGCACTAGAAGGCGTTATTGCAATCGCAACAGGAAGTGATGCAAGCAATTCATTTGGTGTTCTACCAGTCACCAAAGATGAACATGCCTTAGCCATCAATCTAGTCCGTCATGTTGGGGATTTAGTAGCAGCAGTGGCAGCCGAAGATGAAGCAACTGCATTACAAGCAGTGCAACTCATTGAGGTGGAATATGAGATATTAGACAGCATTCACGACATGAAAGATGGATTGGAAGATAGTGAAAATCCTATCCATGACCGTGGTAAATATCACATTGGGGAAGCGAATATCCAAAAGCGGGTGTTCCAAGAGTTCGGCGAAGTTGGCAAAATGATTGAAAATGCAAACGCATCTCACCACTCAAATTGGACTTTTAGGGGAGTCAATCACGGCTTTACCGAACCCCATGCCACGGTAGCAAACTGGGACCCAAGAGGGCGCCTCACAATCTACACACCACAACAAGTGCCACACTATTTGCATCGATCACTTGCAGATGTCCTTGAAATTCCAATGCATCAAATAAATGTCTATAGAACGTTTGTAGGTGGTGGGTTTGGTGGTAAGTCAGACCCTTTTCCTCATGAGATGTGCGCAGCAATATTAGCACGTAAATCTGGCCGCCCAGTAAGAATTACATTTGATAGAGAAGAGGTTTTCCTGACTAACCGTGGCAGGCACCCATCACACATTGAGATGAACCTCC
>CAUZNH010000126.1:0-4337 GCA_963581345.1 Candidatus Thalassarchaeaceae archaeon
AAAATCGTTAGAACAATGCAAATAGAAAAGATGAGGCATTTGCGCCATAGTATGGAAAAGCAAGCAATTGATATTACTGCTGGCGGAGTGACTATCTTAGGGCCTCTATTTGACTAACTAAAGACGTTTTTTCTTACGCTTTTATCCCGATCAGGGTAAATTGAGTATTTCACCACTTAATCCGTGAACAATCATCCATCCGTTTCCGGGGAAATCCACTTGCCAACCAGGTATCAAAATAGGAGATGATGTCATCTCCGCCACCTTTTCTTCAATTCTCCACCAATGTAGAATGCTCCCCTGAACCTCTCCCTCAGCTGCTGTTTGACTTACTCTCCAGTGTCTCCTCTCTTCGCATACCGAAGGTAGTTCTGAACGGACCATTTCAATCGTCTTCCAAGACGTAGGAGAAATCTGCTCAAGTTGGGGTACAAAGGACAGGGGTTCTGCATCACCCATTCTTGTCAATTGAGAGGAAAAGGGGTCTTCAAGGAGGGTCCAACGATGTTTTTCCTTGTTCCCTTCAGGTCCAAGTAAGTGGCCATCAATATGCCAACTTCTACCTTCAAGGAGAATCGGCCGCACTTGCAACCTTTCATAGCCGCGTTGTGATAGCCATTCAGTTAGTTTGACTTTTGGTTTTATTGCCGTGACATCTGGTGGCGGTGGTTTAGATTTTTCAGCCCTATTTGAAATCCCACCAATAGAAGGGGAGAGGGGCGTTTCATCAATTTGTAATCTTATTCTCCCTGCAAGAATCGCTTGACCTAGCCAATTAGAAAGTTCTTCAGAACCCCACAGCACCAGATCTATTCTGTTCGGTCCTGTTGTTCGATCTAAGTCAATCAATTTCCTCTCTGAGACGAGCCAGTGTGAACCATCTGGAGCGTCGACCATCCACCGTTCCAATTCCATCCGGTCAATTGGTGCCCAACCTGGTTGAGCATGCCAAACATGAGTGCCCACATCAACTGGGCAACCAGCACTAGAGTCAGATATAGACTCAATTATTCCTAAACAATTTATTCCTGGTGTTCTAGAAATGATGGAAATAGACTTTACCTCAATACCAAGTTCCTTGAGAATGGCGGGTAGAGAAACGGTCATTGAGGCTCGGCTACTTCATGTGCACATCAATGCTCTCCTCTATGTTGGCCCTAAAGGGCCAGATTCTGAGGTTCCCCTAATTAGCGAAATCAATCAATGTTGCTTTGTAATGAGAGCAAATCGCTAGTACCTGCATCAACCACACAAATTGTACTAACATGGAAAGGCTTTGCACAAGCAGCACCTAGTTCTCTGTTCACCATTCCCACTCTGTGAATTGGTATATCGGGGTGACTAGAGTGAAGTTCTTCGATGTAATCTAACGGACAGTTAGCCGCTAAAATAACTAATTTAGCCTCTCCATGATCACATGCTGCTGCAGTCTGATTTTGACCAAACAACAAGGTGCCATTGTTAATTGCAGTTTTCAATTGTTTTACTATATCCATTTTTATTCCTCCATACTCCACATTTGTATCTCATGGTGGGATTTAGATTATTCCTCATCTGGGATGTAGAATAGTTCTACACTCCCTGTCCCAAGTGCAACAGGTTGCCCAACAATAATGTTCTCGGCAACTCCAGCTAATTCGTCTTGTTCACCGATAATACCGGCCCTTAGAAGATGATTGACTGTTACTTCGAAAGCAGCACGGGCCAAAATACTGTGTTTGTTTCCAGAAACACCGTGACGTCCAATTGCTCGGACTTCGCCTTCGCTAGTCATCACATCCGCTACAGTAACCAGGTGTCTAACATCAACATCTAATCGTGCAATCTGCAATGTCAATACTAACTCGTTGATTATTGCTTGGCGAGCCGCCTCAACTCCAAGATATTGGTGAATTTCGGTGATGTTATTAGTGTATGTTCGGGCACGGTCAATTCCTTCAAATTCACTTACTGCCGCTAGATTACTTCCAATGGTTGCTATGTAAAATTCTCCCGTTACAGCATCTTTTTGAGTATTAGCACGTTGAATATCTGTTACACCTTTCAAACGTAATTCCTTAACTTTCTCTTCTAAAGCCAAGAGTTCAGTATAGTTTGGAGTTACATCGTCACTTTCCTTCTTACGACCAGGAATAATTGTCAATAACTTTGGTCGGACATCGTTATCAGCCTCAATGAAAAGGCGAAGGCGGCGAGAAAGAATCTCTTTTACTTCAACGGGTTTAACTCCTTTCTGCTTCATGTTACCTGGAATCAATTTTAGAGTGATTCTACGATGAGTGACATCGGTCTCAATGACAGCAATATCTTTCGCATCAGTAATTTCAAGAGATGCTGCAAGTTTACGCACTTTCTTCTCATCATGTTTCAATCCTTCATCTAAGTGAATCCTCATAGTTGGTGTGGATGATTTCTTTCTAGCATCAACAATTTCAATAATTCTTGGTAGACCTTGAGTAACGTTCACAGATGCAACACCCGCATAGTGGAAAGTACGCATGGTCATTTGTGTTCCCGGTTCACCAATTGATTGTGCGGTCAAAATTCCAACTGCTTCAAATGGATCAACACCAGTTGACTCAGAAGCTGTATCCGCTACTTGGATGATAGATGACGCTTGCTTTGCTGTCAACTTCTGCCTGCCGCGTCGTTCTATTTCGTCTGCTAAATTACTGAGAACACGTTTGGATAGAGTTGAACCCTCTTTTTCGGCTGCCTTGGTCAATGCAGTAAAAATGCCTGAAGAGTTTAGGCCTCTTATCAATTGCTCCATTTTCATTTCAGGGTCAAACTGTTCAAGTTCTTGCTGAACCTTGACTCTTCTCTTGGCTGCACGTCGACGTACTACAGTAGTGCTAGTGGTTGAAGCAGCAGAAGCACGGGTGCGCTTTCCAAATTTCTGAATTACCTGCGATAACTTATCTGCTTCATCGGACGAAAGACCACAAATCTTAGCGATTTCACCTTGTGATAATATCTTGACATCATCCCATTTGCGACCATCTGCAAGATTGTGAGCATAATCCTCAGGTATACCCATATCCATGAGTTTTTTCTTGGTTGCTGACTTTACTACCATTATTTCTCACCCCCTAATACATTATCAAGAACATCTCTGATGTTAATTGCAGAACCTCTGATACTACGAGTTGGATCGGTTCCATCTTCACCATAACTGAATTGAATAATTCTGTCTGCAGTATTTCGCACAGAGCGATGACTGTCCCCATGGACCTTCAAATCATCCATCGCATTGATGAGACGGCGTTGCATATATCCTGATTTGCTGGTACGAACTGCAGTATCAACAAGAGATTCTCTTCCTGATACTGATAGCATGAAGAACTCAGTTGGCTCAAGTCCTTTCTTGAATGAGGATTGTACGAATCCTTTCTCGCGAGCACCCTTTGCATTTCTCTTAAAGTGTGACAATACTCTATCCTTGTAACCACGTTCAAGACGCTGGCCACGAACTCGAGTTTGACCAATTGAACCTGCCATCATTGAAAGGTTGTCCATAGAACCACGAGCCCCTGATACTGCCATCATTACAGCAGCATTGTCACTTGCTAGATGTTCCCTAGCAATTTCACCAGTTCTAGACCTTGACTTGTCAAGAATCTGCATAATATCTTCTTCAAGTGTCTCTAGTGGTGTACGGCCCGGTCTTGCCTCGTAACCTCTTCCATTCTTACCAAACAATTCGAGTTTATCATCTACATCTGCAACAGCTGTTGAATTAATATCAGTGATTTCTGTACGTGCTGCTGGAGGAAGGTCCTCATCATCAATTCCAGTAGTGAATCCTATGGCAGTACACATTCCTATAGTTAGTTGACACAATTCATTGAGGAACTGCGCTCCTCGTGTGCTTCCATGAATTTGGAGAACTGCGTCAAGCAGTTTACCATCTTCAGCACCAATTCCAGTCTTGTCAATAGTTCCTGACAATATTTCTCCGTCAATGACTTCGACTTGATCGTTGCTTCGACTCTTGTAACTGAGATTAATGCCAGGAGGAATAATCAAATTGAGGAGTTCACGACCATTGTAACCAATTTCCCCGTTCTCATCTTTCACTTCCTTTGGTAGGTCTCCAGTCCAGTTGATTTTGCTTAGGATTTCAATGGATAGACTCTTTGGAACTACACGATCACCATTGGTCATCAGGTATGCACCAGAAATGTGGTCGTGGATACCGCCAATAACTGCGCCACCATATCGTGGACTGAGAATATTCTCTTGCACACGCATCAATACCTTAGCTTCAGCACGAGCCTCTTCGGACTGAATAATGTGTAGATTCATTTCATCACCATCGAAATCAGCGTTGTACG
>CAUZNH010000127.1:0-4333 GCA_963581345.1 Candidatus Thalassarchaeaceae archaeon
CGCGAGTCTGCAAGCAAGTTGGCAGAGGCACAAGAGTTGTTTGCTCGATTCCCAGCACTAATGGAATTGCGCCGATTACAAGTTCTTTCAGAAGTTGGTGCAGAAAACAATGCTACACGTATCATGATGTTACCTGACACCCTTCTAGACATTAGTAATGGACCACTTGGTGAACTTTTCTCAGGAGGTGGTAAGTGATGGCTGCTTTGATTGAACTATTCTTCGGCATCATGTGTGGATTAATTGTTGCAGGATTATTACTTGGATTAAAGGCAGCGGGAGGAATGTTTACTGCCGCTGGAGGTGAGCCGACTGCACATCCACCTAGGGGTACGTGGCCAAGACGAGGTTGGATAACCATCCTTGACCAATACGAACGAGCGATTAAATTCCGATTTGGAAAACCGGTAAAATTGAATGGGGTTGGTTTAGCATTCCGATGGCCAATAATTGATATGTTCCTAGCAGTTGATATACGTGACCGTCCAGAAAATATCCCTGGTCAAGTCTGTATTACCAGAGACAATGTTAGTATCAAAGTGGATGGAGTAGTTTATTGGAAAGTAATTGACCCAATGACTTCTGTATTGGCTGTTTCAGACCCTGCAACAGTAATTCGCCAAGCAACAATGTCTACTCTGCGAGTGGTAATTGGCGAATATACCTTGGACGAATTACTTTCCAAGAGAGAAACCATCGCCAACAGGATGGAGGATATTCTTGACGGGTTTTCACTCCCACTTGGAATAGATGTTACTCGAATTGATATCACAGATGTAGTTATCCCAACAGATATGCAAAGAGCAATTGCTCGTGAAGCAGAAGCACAAAGAGAGCGCAAAGCTAGACTACGACGTGCTGAAGGAGAAGTTGAAGCGGTCAAGAATCTCGCTCACGCAGCTAACACAATGGCTCAGCACCCTGAACTTTTGGAACTGCGCCGTCTACAAACGGTAGGAGAATTGGGTATGGAACAACATACACTCATTACTCTAGTGTTACCATATGATTATGGAAAGTTAGGCGGTGTTGGTAAAGGTAAACAGTCATACACTATAGAAGATAATGAGGAGTTCCTTGCGACAATAAAGACCATTGATGCTGACGATTTAATGAATACAGATGCCAAATTAAGTGATGTTATTGAATCTGATAATACTAAGGATGCATCACCACCTATGGCGGATGAAGACCCCGCTCTAGAATCTGATAATCTGCCATCAGCACCAGACTTCGGTGATGAAGAATAAGCTTGAAACTAGAGTGCAATCTCATGTCACTGTTACATGTGTTATTGATGTCAGGTTTTTGCATGGATTTTGATAACATCGTTGTCAGAAAGTTCGTGATCTGACCCAATGACTCTGCCATTTCGCGCATCAGATGCGCGAATGAAGCCATCCCCCAAGTCTGTGTGAACAGCGTAGGCCAACCCTTTAGCGGTAGTTCCTGAAGAGATTAACAGGGCATCTGGGAGTACTCGGCCATCACCATCAGTCCAGTGTGTCTCATCTTGGACAGGATAAGCAACTATTTGCTCCAATCTCTCAAACACTACCTTTCTGAGTAGTTCGTTCAAACCTGTACCTCCCATTTTTGATATCCTATCATGAAGTTCAGAAAGACCTCTCTTCTGTGCGTCATTCAGAGTAGCATCTGGATTTACTTCAAAACTTAATTCACCAGGAGAATAGAAAATAGCTCCGGCCTTACTAGCCCGTCGTAAGGCTAGTTCTGTTTCACCACTACATGGAACAAATAAACCTCCAGAAGATTTTACCTGTGCCTGCAAACTTGAATATGTCTCTTCGTCTGCTAAATCTGATTTATTGGCGGCAATATACAGTGGAAACAGTTGACGGCGAAGAACATCAGAAAGAAGTCTTTTTTCTTCATCACCCCACACATTAATTGTTGGTACATCGGGATTTTCACGCCTAAAAACATCTAGTCCAATTGTCACATCATTATGAGTGGCGCCAATTCCAGTTAATTGGTCATGGAGGAAATTTGTCAATCCTGCCTCACCTTCAGATTGAATACGGCGTACCGCCTTAGCCCAACCATTAGAGATAATTCCATCAATCCACGCCGCTAATTCTTCTATCAAAAAATCATGCTCTTCATTTGGTGAGCAACCGCCAGGCCCAGTTGGATTCCCCTCAATATCTGTACCTCCAGAGGCATCAACAACTTGGATCAGAGCATCACAACTAGCCAAATCAGAAAGAAACTGGTTTCCTCTACCACGGCCTTCATGTGCACCGGGAACTAATCCCGCTACATCCACAAGAGTGACTGGAACCAATCTTGTATACCCGTTACAAGCACCTGTTCTTGGTTGACAGATACTGCCTTCCCTATCCTCATCTGATTCAACAGACCTACCACTTTCTGCTATCTGAATTGAAAGTTCTTTGCAAGCACAAGGTGATGTTGCTGCGATGTAAGTTACACCAACATTTGCCTCAATTGTTGTGAATGGATAGTTTGCGATTTCCACTGTAGTTTCTGTTAAAGCGGCAAAAGTCGTTGATTTACCAACGTTTGGTTTTCCGACTAAGCCAATACGCATCGCAATTCCCCTTGTTAGCGGAGTAAGGGTATTCGCTATGGCGGTTTCCCAATCCTTCAATCAAGCACTGAGGCGGTCAACCAAGTCTGACTTGGTTCCTGTAGTAGAGACTCCTGCTGCCTTTGCCAACTCAACTAATTCTGCCTTCAACATTTTTGAGAGATTGCCAGGGATTTCAACCACTGGCTGTTCTGACTCTTCCTCTTCTAGCTCTGCATCTGCATCTGCTTCTTCGGATACCTCTTCTGTTGGGGAAATATCTGATAATGAGATTCGGCCTCCAGAGGAACCTCCATCTACAGTGAGAACGGTGTCAACACCTGCACCTGCTGAAAGCAGGTTGCGGATTGAAGTGGTACCACTAATTGCCATCTGTGCTGTAATTACATTCGGCGCTGGTGCACCATCTGAAAGCACAGCGCCACGGAATGAACCTTGCAACATATTTTGAGCAGCAAAGACACCTGCTAGAGCAACACCATAGAACATGATAGCTGCGAAAGCCTGCACATCGCCTACTCCAACAGCGCTGACACCTGCCTCTTCTAGTGCCAGAGAAACATCAGCAGCACCAATTGAATTGTTCACATAGTCAACGATAAATTGTGAAGTGCCAAATCCAACAATTCCAACAGTTGCAAACCAGAAGGTCATCTTTGTCTTGGCACAACTGAACAACTCACGTCCTGTCACTTGTGGGAATAGCAGGTGTGCACTTCCTAGTGCAATCATTCCGAAAACACCCCAAAGGGCGAGAGTGTCTAGAGTGGAGGCAATGTGGGCTAACTCGTTGCCTCCTCCAAATGCTGAAACAGAGACAAATAAACTACCAAACGATATTGGAATCAATAACATAACACCTAGAATTGTGAACTTGACTCCATAAGATTCCATAACTCGGCCACTTGCAGTCTTGGTCAAATTAACTACAGTAGCGATGAGTGGAACTAATGAAAGGGACAATAGAATCGCAACCATTGCTTGCATGAAAGGACCCATTGAAGGAACTGATGCTACCGCACCAAGTGGAGAGAATGTTAGGAATGTTCCAAACAGGGTTAGAGTAGCAAGAGAACGGCTCCAAAGTGGAACCCCTAGTGCTGATGGTATCACATGATGAGCAATACCTAGTGCTTGTGAGAGTAACCAACCACCGAACAGTACCTTGACTAGTAACCACGAAAGGGTGTGGTTTTCTCCTCCAAGTAAGAACATAGAAACGGCACCTAGCCAAATGAATGCTGCGTAACCCATCACAATAAACCACTGTGGAATCATTACCGGTGATCCTGAATTCGCCATTGTCAACAGGTGATTTGCAAATAATGGTAAAGCCAATAATGTAAGTAAAATATAGTAAACTGGTGGTAATTCAAACCAGCTGCTTGTACCGATTAAATCGGTGTGTGAAAGAATTAGACCTGCTGCAACTACTGCGCTCCATGCAAATGCGATTAGAGCAGTTGTCGCTTCATTGGCCATTCGGCCACCAGAAAGGCGGCCTTGCATAGCAAATCCTGCAGCCATTAACATCATTGATAACGCGCCAAAGGCAGTTACAACATGAATTGCAGCAGTAGCCTGAGCCTCGCTTGGAGAATATCCTATTGCCCCAAGTGAGTGTAGCGCATTTGGTTCGTATGCTGTCCACATACCCAAAAATGACAAGGTTGCGGCGATGATGAACCAAAAGATACCATGGGCGAACCAAGTTTTTGCCGCTCCACCAGCACGATCTTCCATCAGGTCAGCGGCTGG
>CAUZNH010000128.1:0-4317 GCA_963581345.1 Candidatus Thalassarchaeaceae archaeon
AATCCCTCTGGATTGACCGGTGAAAGGGCAAAATCAGCGCCCCATTCAGCTACTGATGGGAGGGCAGTGGGTGGATGCATTACAGTTCCAACACCTAGCATCACTTCATCATCAAGTTGTTCTTTCAGCGTGCAAAAAACTCTAGCAGCATCAGTGCTGTCCAGCGTTACTTCAAGAACTCTAACACCAACTTCGGCCAATGCTAATCCACGCTCAATAAGGGCATCAGCGTCATCACCACGCAGTATTCCAATGAATCCAGCGCGGCTAATTCGCTCAAGATTCCACTCTAGCGACATGACTTCACCCATCCTGCAAGAGGTCAACCGGCCCTTCAATTGATTCCCATCGTGATAGTTCATCCCGACCCACATTTCCAAGGTCTCCAAAGGTCCGCTGAGTAAGAGCCGCGAGTATGTCACCTCGGCGACAGCAATCACTTGGATTCATCCCCTCAAGCAACCCATCAATGAATCCAGCAAGCCAAGCATCTCCTCCACCAAGTGGTTCAACAGGTGTGTGACTGACATCCTTCTCCAAGGTAGTGGATAACCCTCTCGAATGGGCTACTGCACTCCATCTATTCTGTACACCATTTCCTTCTTCTTTCCATGTACATGCTATGTAGGGTAGGTTCCACTTTGCACGAAGTTCCACCAACATTTCCGGGCTACTTTGTCCCGTCAAGGTCAGCAAATTTTCTGGTGATAATACTAGCAAGTGCACTTGGCGTAATCGTGGCTCTACCTCATTCCAAAGTTCTTCAAAAGTTCCCAGCGCAGGACGATGGTTCAGGTCTAAGGCTACTAGAGTCCCGTCAAGTTCAGCAAATGTCATTGCTGTGGCCCAATTGGCTTTTGGACCATCTCCAAGAAGCGGTGTAATGCCACTTATCACTAGCCAGCGTGCACCACTGATTTCTTGGCGCCATTCAATATCACCGGATTTCAGATGTGAGAATGCAGAGTTGGCTCGATTGTATAACACCGTTTTATCTTCCTTAACCACTTCATACTCACCAACTGGATGCTCTGAGGTGATAATAGTCAGTTGAACGCCGCTTTCAATGGCTGGTAGTGTAATTAGGTCAGCGGATTCATCCACTGGTAGTGAAGTTACCCACTTCACAGATGTTCCTAGATTAGCCAAGGCACAGGCAACATTGTATTCGGCTCCGCCTGGTGTGTTTTGTGTCTCTCCACTATCATCTTGAGATTGCCTCAGCATCGCTTCACCAAAGCAGACGACGAGGCTTGGTTGGTCAATCACGCACACGCCACTAGGAGGTATGGCCTAACATTTTTGTAGGCGCAAGTTCAATGGTCATTCACCCCGTCGGCATCTCAATGGCGAAGGAACAAGACCCAGGAAAATCGTTGATGACGATTGGATTCCTCGTGGGTATGATTCCTATTTATACAGAATCAGTTCCTACCCTTTGGCCGCTATTTATCGTAGGTGCGGTCCTATTTCTCATTGGATTGATTATCAAAGCATCACAGACAGGAGATACTTTGGGGAGATCGTTTGCAGTAGGGGTTAATCCACATTTGCCAACTTCAAAAGGAGTAGATTTCCTAGAAAGAGTTGTGAATATTGCCGATAACCCCAACACATCTACAATGCCTATTGGAAAACAACCTGCGGGCACCCACCCCACTATGGGAGGTGTACTTAAAACTGAATTTTCATCCCAAGGTAGTTCATACGCTAGTAATTCAAACCGCGGCGATTTTCAACCTGACTCGTATGATGAATTCGGAGAACATGGGCATGAAAGTGTATTACCTATATCAGATAGGGATCCAGTTTCAACTTGGTATAATCCCGAGGATGAATGGCATAATCCTGTTCGCTATTGGTAATCAAAGAAATAGTTTGATAATCTTCTTTCGAGAGAAGGTTCTTTTTTTCTGATTTAGATTAAATATTGATTTTCCTCACGAATTTTCGTGATTAAAGGTAGCCGTTGTCTTGAAGCGTAGATAGCGAGTCGGTAAACTTGAGGCGTAGAGATGTCGGTTGCTGAAAAGGCTAGAAAAATCACCACTAACACCTTGCAGGAGATGAAGGATGCAGGTGAGAAAATCACCATGTTGACTGCTTATGATTTTTCTTTAGCAAAACTTGTTGACAATGGCGGAGTTGATGTCATCTTAGTAGGCGACTCGGCTTCCAATGTGATGGCAGGAAACGAAACTACAGTACCCATTACACTTGATCACATGATTTACCACGCTCAATGTGTTGTCAGGGCAGTTGACCGTGCACTAATTGTGGTTGACATGCCATTTGGATCCTACCAAGGTAATTCTATATTAGCTCTAGAAAGTGCAATTCGAATTATGAAAGAAAGCGGTGGTCATGCAGTAAAACTTGAAGGGGGCGCAGAAATAGTTGACTCAGTTAAACGTATTTTAACAGCAGGAATTCCTGTGATGGGACATCTCGGTCTTACCCCTCAATCGATTTACAAATTTGGAACATATACGGTTCGCGCTCGCGAAGAAGAAGAAGCCGAGAAACTTATTGCAGATGCAAAGATGCTTGAGGAAGCAGGTTGTTTTGCAATTGTATTAGAAAAAATTCCAGCAGGGCTTGCAACCAAAGTGTCTCAAGCAATTTCAATTCCTACAATTGGTATCGGTGCTGGAGCAGGAGTTGATGGTCAAGTCCTAGTTTTGCATGATATGCTTGGAATAACGATGGATTTCAGCCCGAGATTCCTACGCCGCTATCTCAACCTTTCAGAGCAAATTGAAGGTGCAATCAACGATTATGTTGACGATGTAAGAAGTGGTGAATTCCCGAGTGAAAGTGAACAATATTGATGATTCTCAATATTTCTAATCTTAGAGTGAGAGGTTAATCCTTTTTCTTCCATCCTATAGGCTCAAAACTCCATAATGCTGGTTTACCATCATCATCAAAGTACCACCCTGATTCACCTTCCTTTGTACCTGGTAGGGGTTTCAGAATATCCCCTTCCGATTGAGGTCCAAGGCCAGGTGCGATATCTTGGAGTTCAAATTTTTCGTCTATATCATCACCCCATGAACCCCATTCAATCTCCTCAGTTTGCTTCTCCTCTTTGTCATCAGAATCTTCTTCATCTGCAGATTCAATCTCTGATGGTTCTAGATCTTCTACTTTCTCAACTTCAGGTTCTTTCGTGTCGATGTCTTCTGAGGGTGCATCAATTTCTTTAGAATCATCTTGTTCTGTTGGTTCTTCGCTATCTTCTGCGCCTGGAGATGTAAACATAGACAGGGCGTTACTAAGTGGAGATGGTTCTTTTTCACCATCGCTCTCGATGTTTTTGCTAGCAGTTGGTCCAAGAGCATTCAATGCATCAGTCGTAGATAATGGTGTGTTGCCACTTGCTTTAGGATTAGGCTGTGGTGTGGGTGTGGGTTGCAATGCCGTGGCATCGTTAGCCGCTCCCGTTATGCTAGGTGTACCCCAATTTTTTACTGGAGGTGGTGCTTGAGTTGTGCTGGTTGATCCCACATTTGGAAAACCGCCTTGGGGGGCAGGTTGTTGTGGTGATTGGCCTGGAATATATTGTTGGTCTGAACGCACGAATACACCCAAAGTGGGCGCAGCAGAAGATGAATTAGGGGCAATTCCCGTTCCGAACATGAATGCTGGTGGAGGTGGAGATGGCGGCGCAATTATTGACATTCTAGGGTTTACCGATGGTGGGGGTGGCACACCTAATTCTTCCACCGCTCTCTCCTTTTCTTCTTCAGCTAATTCCTCTTCATATTCATTTGCTAATTTTTTAACTCGTGAATATACTACAAGGAGGACAATTGAAATTAGTATTGCAATTAGTACCGCACCACCAGCCATTACATCGGTACTGCTGCCAAATTTTCCATCAAGTAAAGTTGCTTGAACATCAATGAATCCAGTTCCTTCTGGCCCTTCGTACATTGCGGTGACAATATGTTGTACGCCGTCATTATCCAAATAGAGGCGCCAGCCCAATTCTTCGTCACATTCTGTTCTCCCAGCTGATGAAGTCATTGTCAAATCACACAGAGGTATTGAGACTCCATTACCACTTACATCAAATCCTCTGACGGTGTAAAGAACAGATTCGCCTTGAACACCACTATCTGAAATGTACACCTCTAAATGGTCAAGTGGTCCAGGGGTTACATAGACCAAAACGGTGTACTCCTTGCCATTTGCGAAGGCGTGAAGTTGTGTCCAGTTGACTCCATCAGCATGGTAGACATAATCCCCAGCACCTCCACTAACCTCTATTGAGCCGAAGTTCTCATCAACAGTCCAAGTTGGATTATATGG
>CAUZNH010000129.1:0-4287 GCA_963581345.1 Candidatus Thalassarchaeaceae archaeon
GGATTTTTGTGACACCCATCTCGTTTTGTAAAAACTTGATCACCTTTCGAACCTCGGCGCTACCTGCTTCCCATTCAATACCTGCATAGACATCTTCACTATTTTCTCTGAAAATAATCATGTCAACTGCACCTGGATCTTTGACTGGGCTTGGAGTTCCTTGATACCATCTTACTGGACGCACGCAGGCAAAGAGGTCTAACTCCTGACGCAAAGTAACATTGAGGCTTCGAATCCCGCCACCAACTGGTGTTGTAAGTGGTCCTTTGATTGATACAAGCCCTGTTTTCATAGCCGATTTGGTTTCCTCTGGAAGCCATTCCCCTGTTGCATTGAACGCCTTTTGCCCAGCTAAAACCTCTTGCCATTCTATCTCTCGTTGGCCACCATAGGCCTTCAAAATTGATGAATCAACCACTTTACGCATCACTGGAGTGATGTCTATGCCTATCCCATCACCTTCAATGAAATTGATGACCGGATTATTGGGCACATTCAATTTACCACTGACTAGAGTGATAGGGCTACCAGAGGTCATTATTTTGGCCGACCCGCCCTCCCTTCATGAATGCAATGGATAGAGAAGGTATCCAATAGCAAACATATTCTCTAAGTCTCTCCTCCGGAAAACATGGATTCATTGGTAGAATGGAATGGTGGCAAGAGTTTGACCTGTACCGATAAACAAGGGATGACGATGAATTTGGCGTGGGGTGGGGAAGGTGTATCTCCTGTCACTGCAACCCTACACTCTTGTGGTGCTTGTAGTCTAATTGACGTGGTTGAAGGTTTGAAAAATCGTGAAGTAACAAGTGCCTCGGTTAGCCTCGACTTAGAACGCTCAGATTCAGAACCAAAAGTGTTCACCAAAATTCACATGGTTTACCGGGTGAGTGGGGATGATTTGCCAGAAAAATTGGTTAATCGTCTTGTCAAACACAGTCATGCAAAATACTGTACAATATCTAACATGATTAAACACACTGCTGAAATCACTTGGGAAGCAATAGTTGAGTAATTACTCGTCTTGGTCAATAAGACCAATCATTTTTGCTACCGGTACAAGAAGTGCTGGTACTCTAGCAATTTCTCCAGCCTCTTCACCCTCAAGCCAAACACCCTCTGCGTACGGTTCACCTAAGCCAAGTTGGCCCATCCATGAGTGACTTGCAAGCCACCTCTCCCTAGAGAGCCCTGCTAGCATAGCTGCTTTGCCCATGGCTTTGGACACATCATAACTTGCTGGGTCGTCTAAGAAAGTAAGAGTTCCAACCCAAGCAGCCAATGCCTGATCTCCACAACCAAAACCTGCTCTTGTTAGACCATAGACTACGTCTTCCTCAAAATGTGATTCGATTTCTGCCCGTTCTGAATTTGATAAACCAATCATGTTCTGCATAGCATCAAGAAGTCTGATGCTGTGTAAAGAAAGTGCGCCGTCACTACACCATGCTAATTCTAACGCATGCCAAAATGGTGTATTTT
Source organism: Candidatus Thalassarchaeaceae archaeon (assembly GCA_963581345.1). Classification (GTDB taxonomy): domain Archaea; phylum Thermoplasmatota; class Poseidoniia; order Poseidoniales; family Thalassarchaeaceae; genus MGIIb-Q1. The sequence goes on from CAUZNH010000129.1 coordinate 1,486, forward strand.
CTGCTTTCATGAAGAACGCCCCAACATACTTTGAAGCATCTCGAGGTGTTGTTCAAAAGTGATTCCTAATTCTTCACGCTTACGAGCCAATAACTTTGCTTCTGCAGGGTCAAGGATACCGTCAATCCAACATGTTGACATCAACATTTCATAGGCAGCGTTTGGCGCTGTCTCTGGTTGTTTTTCTTGTGGTGGCTCCTCTACTTCTTCGGCAACAGGTGTTGCTTCTGCTTCCTGCTCTTCAACAACATCTTCAACAACATCTTCAACAATATCTTCAACAACATCGCCATCGAAACTAAGACTCGAATCAGAGGCTAGGAATCCATCGCCATCAACCAAATCTTCCTCTTCTTCATCGTCATCATCCATGAATACCGATAAAGGGTCATTGCTATCGGCTGTGTTGTCACCAAATGAACCTCCACCACCTCCACTTACAACACCAAGTTCTGCGAACGGGTCAATTTCCTCATGGTCTGATTGTTCACCTACTAGGACATTCAACTCATCTGATAAAGAACCTGAAGAAGGGAGGGTGTCGTTTTCCATTGCTTCGAGTACGCGCTCGCGAGAGCGGTGTATCACAGCGTCTCTTCGGCCACCCCAGTCACCTCCATCTCGGTGATTCTCAATGTGCGACATAGCCGCTTCATGGTCTTCAGAATCGCATTCAAGGGTTTCTTGAACTTGTGAAATCAAGTCCTCATTAATTCCTTCTTCGGACTCAACGCTAAGAATCATCGCAGCGTGGAGAATCTGTTCTGGTGCAAGCATTTGAATCAACCACATCTAACAGCCGGTTACCGACTAATAGCATCTGCTAGGGCGCCTCCTTCAAATGCGTTCCCGTTAACCGTCCGACGCCATAACCTGATGTTTTTTTTGTTTCAAGCAAATAAGTGGGTGGTTTTTTTCACTAAATTGGGACAAAATCACTGCCTCAAGTTTTGTTTATTCCAACCCTGCTGGTCAAAATGTTCGGTTTCGGAAGTAGATAAAATTCGCCTTCAACTATACTATAGGTCTCTACAATTTTGCTAACTATTAAGAACCCTCTCGCAAGGCAGAAGAATCCCGCTCGCACAATGTGGACACTAACCGAGTGTTGACCTTGTCGAGAAAGGGAGATTTAGGCCGGAGGACGGGAAATGCAAACATCAGAGCGAGAATCTGTGAATGCTGGCGACGCGGAAAGCGGGCTAGTTGTTGAACGCAGATTTACCTCACCAAACAAACCCGTACAAGAACAATTTGAATGGGCTACAAATGATATTGATTTGAAAGATGCGAAAGGTATTACCGTTCGGAAAATTGAAAATATTGAATTTCCAAAGGGCTTTAATGGCGTCCCTGGCAAAGTTGCAGCTGACAAATACCTTCGCAAGGTTGTCCCTGGTATAGACCACCTCGTCAAAATACCTGAAGACGGGGTTCCTGAATGGTTATGGCGCTCAAAGCCTGATGATAAGAAGAAAGCAAAATCAAAGAATTGGGTTGGAAAGGAGACTTCAGGCTGGCAACTTTTCCATCGATTAGCAGGATGCTGGACATATTGGGGATGGAAGCATGGATATTTTGCCAGTGAAACTGATGCTCGCGCATACTACGACGAAATGTGCTTCTTGTTGGCTAGTCAACGCTCAGCGCCCAATAGCCCACAGTGGTTCAATACCGGATTACATTGGGCATATGGGATTGAAGGTCCGGCTCAAGGGCACTGGTATGTTGATCCATTGACCGCTGAAGATTGTAGATCGGTAAACGCCTATGAGAGACCTCAACCACATGCTTGCTTCATTCAGAGTATTCAAGATAAATTGGTGGGCGAAGGTGGGATTACAGACCTAGTCGCCCGTGAAGCATTATTGTTCAAATTCGGATCTGGCACCGGTAGTAACTTTAGCAACATCAGAGGTGATGGTGAACCACTTTCCGGTGGTGGTCAATCAAGCGGCCTACTTTCATTTTTGATGATTTTAGATAAGGCCGCTGGGGCGATTAAGTCAGGTGGGACAACTCGCCGTGCGGCAAAAATGATCACTCTTGACCTTGACCACCCTGACATTCAACAATATGTCAACTGGAAAATGAAGGAAGAAGAAAAAGTTTCAGCCTTGATTGCTGGGGCAGCGGCTTTACAGAATAATGCAAACAATATAATGAATGCAATCAATGATTTCGAGGGTGATTCTAGTAAGAGTACTGAAATTACAGAAAATATTGAATTAGCAAAAGCAGTCAAACAGGCAGTCAGAGCAAGCATCGCCCAACCGCACATCAAGCGAATAATCGACCTTGCGAAGCAAGGTCACACTTCAATGAAATTTGAACAATTTGATGCAGATTGGCAGGGTCAAGGCTATCTCACTGTTTCTGGACAAAACAGTAACAATTCAGTTAGAGTGCCTAACCAATTTATGGAAGCGGTTGAGACCGGAAAAGATTGGAATCTCTATTGGCGCACAGAAAAGAGTGCTGCGATTGAGGAGGGTAGAGAAGCCAAGCCAAGCAAGACAATGCCGGCTCAAGATTTGTGGGATGAGGTATCTCACGCCGCGTGGTCATGTGCTGACCCAGGAGTCCAATTTGACACTACCATCAACGATTGGCACACCTGTCCAGAAAGTGGAAGAATCAACGGATCTAATCCATGTAGTGAATACATGTTTTTAGATAACACCGCATGTAATTTGGCTAGCATCAATTTGCTACACTTCTACGACAAAGAAAGAGGTGTTTTCAACATTGATGACTATGTTCACACTATTCGTCTTTGGACAGCTACTCTCGAAGTATCTG
>CAUZNH010000130.1:0-4271 GCA_963581345.1 Candidatus Thalassarchaeaceae archaeon
ACCTTCTTAATTAGTGGTAATTCACATAATCTTACCATTGATGCCGCTGGAGTTGCAATCCCCCCTGCATTTGAAGAAGGCAGAGTTGTAGCAATCAAAGGTATTCTGAGTAATCACGGCGGAGAATGGACACTTAGTGCTGATGAGATAATCACTGGTTGCCCATCCAAATACGAAGCCGAATCAACACAGTAACACGAACTGGAATCACTAAGCGTGAGGTTCAAATGGGCTAACCATCGCCGGCTGACTGGGCTAGGAGGGGAGTTGGCGTTCCCTATATCACAAATCGCAACTGGTGATCCGAAGCCCGGGGGCGGCGCGACGAGCCGTGTACGAAGCAACCGTGGACGTTGATACCTCGCCCCCAAGTGACTCAGGTTGGAAGAACGGATTCCGGAGGGAATCTGCTAACACCTCTAGCCGGGGAATCAGGTGAGGCCAGGAATGGAGCAGCCCAACCCGGAACCTTGGGTGCCTTGGGGTACCGGGGTTGAGAAGACGGAGGCATTTTCGGAAGCGGTAACGAGCGTCCACCTCGGGCGCGCCCACTTTTTTCATATTCAGATATCAAAAATAACTTGAGCAACCCATCCCGGACCTTCGAAGGTAGGGATATCTGGCACAACACCTGGAAACTCAATACCTGCTGGAACTTCAAAGAGTATGAGTTCATGACGAGTTACTGCTTTGATTTCAACCTCTCTTTCGACCTCATCCGCATTAACAAATGAAACTTGAGAATTGAGGGATTCTTCAGTTAACTGAATCTGTAAGTCAACCAACCATCGCCCTTCAACTTCACCTTGGTAAAGTACTTCTTCAAGCCATGCAACCATGGTATTATCCAAACTATTGGCCGTATCCACACTCCATTCTCCTGTGTGTCTTGCGAGACCTTGCAGTTCTTGCTCCCCTTTTTCAGACAATAGAATTGATTGCATCCCCAACGTAACCTCTTGGATGGCTGATTCTTTTGTCACGGCAAAAGCGCGGATTCCTACATCAGCAGTTGTCGGCATTATCCACCAACTCATATCACGCCCTCCATGTTTTGGTTTTTCGTTATGTGCTGGAACCTCAATGTTGAGGAATTCATCTAATCCACCTTAGCGGTCTGAAATCTGGAAGTGCCATGATAATTCATCTAGACGGGTCATTAATTTCTTGCGGTCAAGTACGACAAGGCTGGTTTCCGTTGCCAACACGCATTCGCATGCGGCGTTAGCTAATCTTGCACCTTCAGCAAGAGTCCTACCTGCACCTAAAGCACAAGCAAGTGCAGTTGCAGCGGCATCATGCAATCCAATGAGTTGTTGTGGGACTTCAATTAAGCAGGGCAAGAAAAGTGGGTCCTCATCTTTCTGATACAAGGTTGTACCATGTTCTCCGCCTAAGACCAACATGCCTTCCCAATCGTGTTCTTCAATGAAGTGGGCTGCAGTTGATTCAGCATCAGGGAGATTGCTACGCCTTCGTAGCAATTCTAAACCTCGTATTTCGAACATCGCTACAGTAGCACCAACTGTCCGGTGTAAGCCAGTTAGTTTAGGATCACAGATTACGGGGACTTCTGCCGCCTTAGCTGCAGCGATGACTTCAGCGGCCCCAGCATCACTGACTACTCCTTTTCCATAATCGCTTAGGACAACAGCACAAGAACCGGGAAGGGCCTTACAAGCCGCCTTTGTCAATTTATCAATAACTCCTTCAGGATACTCTTCATTAGATTCTTCATCAAACTGTAGAATTAATTGATTACGGTCAATCAAACTTTCACGCGAACCATAAATTCTAGTTTTTGAAACAGTGGGGAGGTGAGCGGCGATTCTAATGTCAGAAGTATCCACCTTCTCTTCATGTAATTGCTGGGCGATAATTTGACCATTTTCGTCTCCGCCAAGAATACAGAAAAATCTGACATTCATTCCTAGATTAACTAATCCTCTAGCGATATGGGCAGCAGCACCTGCACTCTCAGATTTGTTGATTACCTTAACAACCGGAACCGGTGCAAATGAATTGAGGTGATTCGCCCACCCGTGGAAGTAGCGGTCAAGAATTACGTCGCCAATCAAAAGAACCGGTTTTTCTTCAGGATTCACAACCATTTCGTGAAGTGACCGTAGCAGGTCAATCTCGTTTTGCACCACTTCGTCTAGCACCGCGCCAACCCCTGTCAAACTGCGCGAAAGGCCGACTCCAAATCAACCCACCTATTTACGAATGTCGAATAATCCACTCTAATTGCACTTTTGCAATGTACTCGGAATCAAGCCCGAGTGAGCGGGCGAGTGAATCTAACATTGCTTGTTCGTCATCGGAAATGAATCCATCCTGCCAAGCAACTTCCAACACTTCAAGAAAAGTGTCTGTTTGATGTTCAGAAGATTCTACTCTCTCAGAAGAGACTCCTGATTCTATCTTGTCAACAATATCTGGCTCAAGCCCTAGATGTAATGAAATATCATCCAACATTCCTCTTTCATCGGCGGTAATCTGTCCATCATTCCAAGCGCGGTGTAAAACCTTACGATATAGTTCAACTGAAGGTGTATCCTCGTCGACTTCGTAATCATGCATTGAAGCATCGTAATAGTTTTCAGAAGTAAGATGGCTTAACACATGGAGAAATGGAATATCACGGCCTGCAAATTGGCCCAAAGTGGTTTCACCCTGATCAGTAGAAATCTCGCGAGAGGATAATCCTTCCCGCATCTGTTCAGCGGCAGAATTACCAACAGGTGTGAGGAAATATATCCTACAGCGTTGTTTTGAACCAGCAACATGCCGTGTTTCAACTTCAACCAAATCCTGTGCCATCAAAGATTTCAATGTACGTGGAAGATGTTTCCTAGCAATTCCTACTGCGCCACTAATACCTGCTTGAGTTTGTTCCTGCTTACCCTCCCATTGTGATCTTTTCTTAGGGTGCTCAAACAGATGAATTAGCACTCTTTGCTCAACGGTGAAGTCGCTGAGTTTGCCTGGGCTACTCATGTCAATCAAATTGCGTGAGTGGGGCTATCCTATCAAATGTGACGGAGGTAAATTGCGAATAACTCAAGTCAGAAAGGCGCGAGGGAGGGGTATGGATAGTGGGCCGGCGAAGGGTAGGACCATTGGCCCGTGCGTGCAAAATTCTGATGGTTGGGTGCTTTCAGGACCTGCTGCGCAGAGACTTTTTGATAAATCCAGTATCGGGATTCCACTTCCAAAAAATGAATTATTGTTGCAACCTTGTGAAGTTCTTTTTTGTAAGCGGCACAGACATCTTGAGATTGGTGAAAATTGGTTAGAGGAACAATTAGTTGAATCCGCAGAATTGTTGCATGAAACTGCTGCAATTGAAGCAATGAGGGTGCCTGGTGAACAGGTTATTTTAGCAAATAATGTTTCTAAGGTTTCTCCAAAAACAATTGTTTCTGAGGGTAGTTGGGCACTACGCTGGTCACGCTCTTCGAATCTCAAAACTGGTTTGGCGGCTGCCGAAGTTATTTGGGTAAGAGATTTTGAGCCCATTCAGTGGAATACTCTGTACGGTTGGGCAGCAGAAGTAACAGCACTTGGCAGAATAGCCGAAGTACTCATTGTTGACGAAGAGATGGGAGTGACCACATACAGGGTAAATCCAGCAGAACCCGCAGGGGCTTTGCCTGAAATTGAATTGGATGACCTTCTCGAGTCTGAAACTAGTTTGGTTGGTGGTCGATGGGATGGTGCCTTTATGCCACGAGATGTTGAACTCCCCGAACAAATTGGCACACCTCTTCCAGAGGGCAAGTGGCTGGACGAAGATGAAGTCAGAATCTTAGAAGATGCTGCAGATGAAAATGGAAGCATCTCATTACTGAGAGATATTCTAGCCAGAAAACTCCTCCCTCGTTCAGGATTCAAATATGGGACTCGTTGGCGACTCTACGAACTTTCAGTAGGAGAGGAACATGCGCCTTGGTTACTTCAACCTGAATGGTTAGCACCCCATGATTGGGCTCAAGCTTGCCTAGCAGCACGACTCGCTAATGGGGTACACAAAACGTGGTTATGTGGATTCCTAATTGATGATAAGTGGTGTTACCTTGCTCTTCAAAGACCTCCTTCTGAAGGGAGATGGTCTGGATTTCGCCACTGATAAATTAGCAATTTTATCGTTAGAAACCGTTTAGGCTTTCAACGGCTAACACAATGTTGCCTTGACCCCAAAAATCTACTGCAATAAAGTTAGGAACCTGTCCCCATTCCTGTGTGCAATTGTTTGCCCTTTCAACTAC
>CAUZNH010000131.1:0-4264 GCA_963581345.1 Candidatus Thalassarchaeaceae archaeon
TTACCGATGTTGCCTTTTGTGTAATCTCTGAAGCCTTTGCACTAACTACATCTGTCACCGGCTTGGCAGCGGTTTTTACAGCAGATTTCACAGCATCAGCAGCCTTCTTCTTCATAGCAGCCTTTCCAGCCCCACCAACTTTTGAAGCAAATTTCCCAAGTCGTTTTGGTTTCTTGTCACTCATGTTTACCAATTTGCGATTAAAGCCATCTTATTTCCATATTGCCTTAATGAATTACTTTGTGATCACTTCAGATAATCCACTTTGAGTGCCCTTGGTTCTGGCAATCCATCCAGCATAGCTTCAATCGCTTCTGCTTCCATATATGCCCCTGACATAGTGGTTACAAACGGGATATTCAATTCAACTGCCAACCTCCGCATCATATTCCCGTCAAGAACTGCTCCTCCGCTCTTACTTGGCGTATTTATCACTAAGTTGATTTTACCCTCTCTCATCAAATCCAACGCATCCGGTGATTGTTGTTCAGCAATTCTGAACACCCTTTCAACAGGAACTCCTTCTGCTTTTAGGGCATTTGAGGTACCAGTCGTTGCGTAAAGTGAGAAACCCATCCCAACCAGTTTCTCTGCGATTGGCACTAACCTTTCCTTATCTCCATCCTTGACAGTCAGGTAAACTCCACCATCCGTAGGGACCGGCAACTCGGTTGCAAGCCTCGCCTTCAAATATGCACGCGCTGGATCTACATCGCTGCCCATCACTTCACCAGTTGACTTCATTTCTGGCCCTGGTGCGGGGTCCAAACCTCTGAGTTTTATGAATGGGAAAACTGGTGCTTTGACACAGACAAGCCCAACTGTCCGTTTTGGGATTTCCAAATCTGCCAACTTCGCCCCAATAGTCACATGCGCTGCTATCCTAGCCAAGGGTATACCGGTTGATTTTGCTACAAATGGGAAAGTACGAGAGCCTCTAGGATTAACCTCCAACACGTAAAGTTCGTTCTCACATATGGCGAATTGAATATTGTAACAGCCGATGATGTTGAGCCCTAGCCCGATTTTTTCGGTCCAATCTTCAACTTGAGCAAGAATTTCATCACTAACGTTTTGAGGAGGTATGAAACAAGTGGAATCCCCAGAATGGATTCCAGCCTCTTCCAAATGTTCCATGATGGCTCCAATCAGTACTTCGGTCCCATCGGATACCGCATCCACATCGAGTTCAATTGCATGGCCTAAATATTCGTCTGCGAGCAGAGGTTTATCTGGTGCTAAGAATGCTTCTTGCATGTATGCATCTAGTTGTTCTTCACTAGTAAGTATCTCCATACCTCGGCCACCAAGAACATATGATGGACGGATTAGAACGGGGAATCCAATCTCTTGTACTGCTGCCCTCACTTCTTCAGGAGTGCTACCAGTTTGGCCTCTTGGCATCTTCAATCCAGCTCTCTTTGCAAACGCTTCAAAGCGTTCCCGATCGCTGGCCTCATCAACTGCATCCGGTGAAGTTCCTTCTAATTGCAAATTCAAGCCTAGTGTTGTCAGATGTTCTAATCTCCCATCAAGTGGCAGCGCTAAATTGATTGCAGTTTGGCCACCAAATTGGAGCAAAATACCATCTGCGCCTTCTCTTAACAGGATTTCAGCGACCGCCTCTAAAGTTAGTGGGTCAAAATAGAGACGGTCAGATGTATCAAAATCAGTTGAAACCGTTTCTGGATTATTATTGATGATTATTGCTTCATGGCCGACTTCACGAATCGCTTGTACAGCGTGCACTGCACCATAATCAAACTCTATTCCCTGGCCAATGCGGATTGGTCCAGAACCGATTACAACCAGCCTTCTTGCTTCTTCACCTTCAGGAGTAAACTTCCTCTTTTGAGTGACTCTATCAATCCCTGATTGTCCATTTGGCTCGTAAGTCGAGTAATAGTAAGGAGTTACAGCGGCGAACTCCGCAGCACAACTGTCCACCATTCTATAGACAGGATGCATGTTTAATTCATGGCGCCTAGCCATGACATCAAACTCAGTCTTACCAGTTTCTTTGATACGCCATCCTGATGCAGGATATCCAGCCAAAGCATCTGCGATATGAGCATCAGTCAATCCATTTGCTTTCCAATACCTCATGCTTGAAACTGAAATGTCAGCGGCTTTCAAACCACCCTCACCAGCAGCGACAATCTCATTGTCAATCGCTGCCATTCTCTCAAACTGATGCAAAAACCAGCGCGTAATTGAGGTAATCTCCTCTACCTTATCAACAGACCATCCTCGTCTGAAAGACTCGTAAAGAGCACCCATTCTACGGTCAGTGGCAACTCTAATCCAATCTTCAAGAATGTGATCGGGAAGCGACTCTATTGCCCTTTCACCCATTCCCTCGCCCTCAGAAATATCAGCCATGGTAAGTGGTCTAGGATGTGGTGGCCCATACTCAAGAGAGGCCCAAGCCTTGAGAAAAGCCTCGCCAAAGCATCGGCCAATAGCCATAACTTCGCCAGTTGATTTCATTGAAGTTCCTAAAGTTCTATCAGCAGTTCTAAACTTGTCAAATGGCCATCTTGGAATCTTGACGACACAGTAGTCGAGAGTTGGCTCAAAAGCTGCTGTTGTTCCTTCACCTGTAATTGGGTTTGGCAATTCATCCAAAGTGTAACCCACAGCGATCAGTGCCGCCATCCTAGCAATTGGATATCCTGTCGCCTTGCTAGCAAGAGCAGAAGAGCGAGAAACCCGTGGATTAACTTCAATCACAACATATTCACCGGTATCTTGGTTGAAAGAGAATTGAACATTACAGCCACCTTTGATATCAAGGCGGCGAATCAAACGCAGTGCTGCATCTCTCAACATCTGATGGTCGCGGTCAGATAGTGTCTGCTGAGGGGCAACAACCACAGACTCACCCGTGTGAATACCCATCGGGTCAATATTTTCCATAGTACAGACAATTATGCAGTTGTCTGCAGCATCACGCATGACCTCATACTCATGTTCTTGCCACCCCAAAATACTCTCTTCGATGAGCACCTGGCCAATTCGTGAATGGAGTATACCCTGACTAGCAATCTCAACTAATTCACCTCGGTTCCACGCAGTTCCTCCACCTAGACCACCAAGAGTGAATGCTGGGCGGACCAGCAGAGGGAAAGAACCGATTTTTTCTGCTGCAGATAATACTTCATTGATTGAGTTGCAGGCGTGGGCTTCACAAATCGGTAACCCAATTTCAGTACAAACTTGATTGAATAAATGACGGTCTTCTGCTTCATCAATAGCGACAAGGTCGCAACCAATTAATTCAACTTCTAATTTATCTAATGTGCCATCGTGAGCCAATGCTGATGCTAAATTGAGCGCGGTTTGACCGCCCATTCCTGCAAGTAATGCATCTGGACGCTCAATTTCTAAGATTCTGCGAATTACCTCTGGTAGCAGAGGTTCAATGTAAATTTGGTCTGCCATTTCAGGGTCATTCTGAATTGTTGCTGGATTGCTGTTGACTAGAATGACTTCGTAGCCATCAGCACGCAAGGCACGACAGGCTTGTGAACCTGAGAAATCAAACTCAGCGGCTTGACCAATCTTGATTGGACCAGAGCCAAGTATCATGATTCTCTTGAGGTCATCACGACGAGGCATTATGCACCACCTCTCTTTGAGTTAGGCAATTGCCCAGACATCTCTTTAGCCACGATTTCTGAAAACCGGTCAAACAATGGTTCGGCATCATGTGGTCCTGGGCAAGCCTCTGGGTGATATTGAACACTAAACGCTGGCCGGCCAACAACATCTAATCCTTCCACCGTTCTGTCATTAGCATTGACAAAACGAACTTCTGTCACCACCTCAGAAAGTGCTGTGGGCGCACCTTGACTTTGCCAAATTGGATGCGGTGCTAGAGGCTGTTCACCTCTAGGATTAACAGCAAAACCATGATTTTGACTAGTGATTGTCACTTTACCTGTCACCAAATCAACTACGGGTTGGTTTGCTCCCCGATGACCATAACGCAATTTGTAAGTCTCTAAACCAGTTGCAAGTCCTAGTAGTTGATGACCAAGACAAATACCCATTACTGGTATTTTTTCATTCAATCCATCCGCCAATGTTTGCCTAGCACCCATCGCTTTTCCTGCGTGAGCAGGGTCTCCAGGACCATTAGAACAGAACAGTGCATCTATCTGCCAATCACTAACAAGTGTGTCAAAACCAATGTCAGGTGGGCACCATAGAACCTCAAACCGGTTACTCAGTTGGCGCAGAATATTGTACTTGATCCCAC
>CAUZNH010000132.1:0-4202 GCA_963581345.1 Candidatus Thalassarchaeaceae archaeon
GGGAACGCCGGTTAATCTTGACTTAGAAACAAAATCCGTTGAATTAACTATTGATGACTCTTTTCAATTCAACACCACATTTGTTGATGGGAATGGTAACTCTGTTGATAGCGCAACATTGACTTGGTATTCTGATTATGGTATTGTAAATGAAACCGGATACTATCAACCTACATCTGTAGGTTCCGACCAAGTTACTGTGATGTGGCAGTCATTATTCGCTACCGCCGATATCACTGTATCACCTGGGTCGGCAACGAATATCATGATTGAATCTAATTTATCAGTGGCCTCAGGTGAACAAGTTCCAATTATTTACACAGTTACTGACAGACTTGGGAATTTACTCCCAAATCAAGCCGCCGGCTCAATTAGTTGGGATGTGGGGGGTGGCTATATTGATGCAGTAGGTATCTACAGCGGTGGGGAAGTTGGAACATGGCGCATCAACGCTACTAGCACCAGTGGGGCTAGTGGCCACACCTATGTTGAGGTGACGCCTGGTGCTTTATCCTCCATCGAATTGATTGCCCCAAACGGTTCCCAACCCGCTGATGAAGCAGTTCTTCTAATTTTGAACTGGCATGATGTAATGGGAAATATCGTTCCGGTAAGAATACCGCTTTCAAATTGGAGTGCTGAAGATGGTAACTTCAGAATGACGCCCGCGGGAGTTGAATGGCTCCCTAGAAGAGAAGGTGTTTGGCGGGTTGGAGTTCACGTTGAGGATGAGTGGTCAAACGCTACAATTACTGTATCTCATGGTTCGGTTGACCACCTATTAATTGCTACTGAAACAGAAGTTATCAGCGCTGATGCAGTATTACCTTTGACTCTTACAGCAGAAGATTCCAAGGGAAATCGCTGGCAGGTTAATGGTACTTGGTTGGTTATAGAACCTGTAGCCGCCCCATGGTTAAGCCCCACTGAGAATGGGGCTCAATTTGAGGGCGTTGTTGCAGGCAATTGGACCATCAAAGCAGAATATAACGATGGGAATAATGATTTTTCAACCTATTTGATGTTGGAAGTAATCCCCGGCTCTCTCGCACAAATAATTCTATCTGGTGAAGATGCCCACATCTCAGCAGATAGTTGGATTGATTTCGCACCTACTTTCTTTGATGAAGATGGTAATCAATTAAATGACATTCAATTAAACTGGAGTTTTATCCATCATGGCTCACAAACGGACAGAACTGAAGAGATGCGAACTAATGAGGCAATTTGGTACCCAGTACTATCGGGACACCATGAAATTGAAGTCGAAGCAGCAGGCGTTTTTGCCTCTTTAGGAATTGACATTGAACCAGGAATCGCACATACAATTCGAACCTTGGAAACTAATGGAGTGGTAGTAGAAAGTGGGAAAATTACTAGCATTCAAATAAACGCAACCGATCTTGATGGTAACGACTTTGGTAGCGATGTAACATGGTCTATCCCTCACAACAGTGTAGAATTGGCCAACGGTACTAGGGCAGGAGAATATCTAGTGCGTGGCATGGGAGTCGGCACCCATAACTTACAGTTCCACTCTGGCCTAGCAGATGGTTCGATTTCAGTATCGGTACTTCATGGAGATGTCGTCAATATTGTCATTAATATTGCCAAAGAGAATGTTAAGACTGGTGATATTATTGATGTTGAAGTGACCGCCTATGACTATGGTGGAAACAAAATTTCACTCAATCCAGACAATGTTCATTTAACAAGTAGTGCAGGTAATTTCGGTCATTCTACTGGTAATTTTTGGCAGATGGCAATTCAGAATTCCGGGTCTCAGCAAAGAATTAGTGTTGTTTATGGAACCGCACAGGGTGAAGCTTTCATTGATGTAACTGCAGACCCACTAAGGGCCTTTGGGGATTCAAATTTAGCCACTGGCCTGTGGGCTGGAATTGCTGTGACCGTGGTTATGTTTGTACTCCTAATCGCAAGACTAAGGCATAGAAGTCGTGAAGAGGAAGCGGCTCTTGACCACCATTTCGGAGTTGATGAACCACGCAAAACCTTTGACCCAATGGCTGGGTACAAGCCATCAAAGAAAGCAAGAGCTGCAGCTCGCCAAGCCTTCATTCAAATGCAACCACAAATGGCTCAGCCACAGTGGGGTGGGTATCAGCAGATACCTCAAGTGGCCCCTTCTGCACCTCTAGAAATGGCTAGTCCCAGCGACCTTGCAAAATCTGTTTCACCTGAAACTATGGCGATGCCTCAACAAATTGTACCAACTCAACAACCCACTCAATCAGAACCTGAAGTATGGACTAATAACACATCAGATACCCAAACTAGTCAAACAACTGAAATGAATGAATCTTCATGGACGACTGAACAAGTGTGGGAATGGGGAAGAACTCAAGGCTGGAGTGATGAGCAAATCGCCGCATACGAAATCGTTTACGATGAAAGCGTTAGAAACCCACCTACACAAATAAACGAATTATTTGAAGTCGAGCAAAACCCAGAACTGGATGAGAAAACTGAGGAAATTGTCAACCCTGAACCGACTACAACAAGCGAAACAGTAGTAGAGGAAGTGGTGGAGCCGGCGCCTCAAGAAAGTCAATCTGGCAAGTCAGATGTGCGTGACAAGGGGATAATGAAAGCAATGCCCGGAACCACGCAAGGAGAAGCAGGCTGGTACCTAGATGGTGAAGGGAATCCATCTCGTTGGGACATTGATGATGGTGGAATATGGCATCGAACAGGCTAGAATAATAGAAAGGAGGTGTTGAAAATGGGTAAAACATATTTCTCTGCATTTTTGCTCTCAATTTTGATATTAGTCTCAACTTCCTATATCCCTATTCTGAGTGGGCAATTGGATAATAAAATTGAATATGAAAGTGAAAATGCTTCAGCGCGAACTTGCTCAGGTCCAGCAAATACTGATTCAATAATAATTCTACCACCAGGCCCAGTCACCTTGCCAGCAGATCAAAGCAGGTTGTTCGATGCCACTATTTACAATTCCGATGGCACTCAATTAGGTGGCACACCGGATTGGAGTGTAAGCGAAGGTAGCATCTCACCCCAGGGTGGTTCTGAAGCAATTTACTACCCTAATTTAATTGGAAATCATACAGTTTGGGCTTGTTCAGCAGAAGTAACTGCATCGGTACAAGTGATTGTTACACTTGGTGCTACTCAAAGCATTAATTTGTCAGGTAACAAGGAAAACCTGAGTGCTGATGAAGTGGTTCAATTAACAGTGACAGAATTCGATATCAGAGGTAATTCGGGAACAATGTTTGTCCCAAGTTCAGAATGGACGATTCCTGAAGGATCTTCAATCCATGTCCAACCAGGGCAAGTAGCCATATGGACTCCAGGACCAATTGGGGTTCAAACAATTTCAGTAACTACTGGCGGATTTACTTCATCTTGGGAAGTTAATGTTAGCCGAGGAATGGGTGTTGACTTGGTGGTGAATGTTGATAGAACAATTCTTACTTCTGACGAATCAGTTGACTTGACGATGTCTATTGTAGATATACGGGGTAACCTTCTCGAAGTTGAAGGGAACTGGTCAACTCTCGCACCTCAAGCAAATGCTTGGATATCAGGAAATGAAAGCCTAGCCATATTTGATGGCACACTAGTTGGAAATTGGACCGTACGAGCAGAATACAACGGCCCAGCTAGTGGGAATGTAAACATGTCAGATGAATTGGTATTAGATGTTAGAGTAGGGAGGATTTCACTTATTTCGATAGATGGGCATGATTCAAATCTCAAAACAGGAGATGTATTGCAATTGAATCCAATTGCAACAGACCTAGATGGCAACATCATCCCAGATGCGACATTCAATTGGTCTGTTGATGGACTATCAGGAGATGAATCAATAGATTCAGTCAATAATACATTTACCCCATCAACAGAAGGTCAACACAATATCCTAGTAGAATCGGGCGGGAGGCCTTCATCCATCCGAGTACAGGTTGGATGGTCAGAACCGGTTGACATCAATGTCACCACTACTGCTGGAGATTGGTACCTTACAGTAGTAACCGGCGAAAGCCTTCTCCTACATGTTGAAGGTCTAGACGTGATGGGTGATTGGCACCCATATAATCCAACTTGGACTGTTGATGAGAACTTCGGCTCAATAGAGGTTAGTGGAGGTGCTGGGGATTATGTCTACCATGCTGATGGAGTCAACTGGACACAACTTCACGCCTTCGCAAATGGCA
>CAUZNH010000133.1:0-4201 GCA_963581345.1 Candidatus Thalassarchaeaceae archaeon
CGGCGGACTCAGACTCACAGGTTTGCCCAATATGTAGTTCAGAAAATGCACCAGGGGCAAATGTCTGCTCAACCTGTTCATTTGATTTTGAATAATGTTAAACCGAACTAAGGAGCTCAGCTCCGGAGTACTAGTAAACCTTGTTGAGTGATAACGAAATACCATTTAATGGAATTAATCTCTTAGATGACATATTTGGATATCATATATCAGGCCAGTCATCAAACGGGTCTTCATTAGTAGAACTAACCTCACTTTGTGGTTCAGCACTTTCTTCACTAGAATCATCATCTGCTTCTGGACCTCCATTGATATCAATATCAACAACATCTTGAACATCATTATCCTCATCATTTTGAACTTGAGATGAAATATCACCCTGAGATGTATGAGATTTTTGAGGTGGACCCTGAAGAGCAGATAGATCAATACCTAGAGATGTACCGCCACTTGCAGTTATATCCAATAAATCATCTGTGAGCAAATCACCGCTTTCAACCAAAGTATCCCGGTCTACACCCGCCATTGCCTCAAACGAACCTGCAGCGAATGTATTTTCAGCAAGTCTTGGGTCAGGATTATCTCTTCTTACACCTTCAATATTGGTATCAATAATTTCGGTATCAAACTGATCTAGAGATGGTACACTAATTCCTGTCTGCGGTGATATTTCTTTTAGCAAGACATGCAATACTTTTGACTTATTACCCGATGATTTGAATTGTACGATTGCTTTTTCCCAAGCAAGATGATGTTGTGAACGTATTACTAATGAGCGGGCTATGCCTAAAGTAGCATCATCGAGGCTTAATCCAAGGCCAATTCCTCGAGAATACAACTTTTCTGCAAGTTTTCCCTTTCCTGTCTGAATAGCACATTCTGCAGCACCAATACAAGCGTCTAATCGCTCAGGGGATTTCTTCATCACTTTCCTATAGGCTTTGAGTGCTTGACCATGTTTACCTTGTTTGACCAATACATTTGCATGACGTACCGCAAACTCTGGTTCCTTTTTCCATCTCTTTCTTGCATCTCTTAACGCAATTTCAGCACTCTCTAAATCCCCAGAAGACATGGCTTGGCGCACGGTGGCGAGTACTTCTTCGGGACTAGTCATGCTATACACCGCGCTAGATTAGTCATCTCACTCAAAACTACCGCATCGCTGACAGGCCATCAATACTAACCATGATTGTGCTTGAAGTTATGATAATTCAAACGAAGGGTTCATGCGATTCGGGCATGGCCGACGACTCATGGCAGAAGGTGAAGAGGGCGAGGAATTGCCCGGCTTGGGTTCGATGATGACCCCACTATTGCTCTTAGTAGTCATGTCTGTACTAATCATTAACCCTTCAATCAGAACATATCTCGCAAACGGTGCTGATACTGTTCTAACACCGTTGATTCCATTCTCCGACCAATGGTTCGTGATAACTGTGGCCTTACTGGGTTCATCAATTATGATTATAAACACAGTATTTCGTTCCTTCTTCATGGACCCGATGAAGCAAGCCCACCTTGCACATCGTAACAAACAAATCCGTAAGTTGTTGAATGAAGCTAGAACTGACCGTGATAAAGTTAGAATGGATAAAATCCAGAAACTTCAACAAAGATTGATGCCAGAACAGATGAAATTACAAAATTCAATGATGAAACCAATGATGTTCACATTTGTTTTTATTATCGCCATCTTTTCTTGGATGGCATTGAATGTAGAATCATTCAGAGTTGATTACGTAAGTTTACCATGGCGAGCAGAATGGAATTTAATGGAGGATAAAGTCATTATATTCCCAGCTTGGATAGCAACCTACATCACAACCTCGGCACCACTTGGGCGAATTGTTGATAGGCACCTCAAATTGCTACGCTATCGCAATCATCCTATCGTAGTTAGTGGTGAGACTTTACCTGAACCACTGCTTAAAGAATTAGAAGATATGAACAGTTCATCAACCTCAAAGAGACAAAAAAGAAGCAGGGATGGACCGCGAAAGAGAGCCGACTCAGGTTCCAAAGCCAGCGACAATACCCAATCTTCAGTTGCCGCACCCATGGCTGGTTCAGTTTGTCCTGACTGTGACTCAACAGAAGTTGAGAGAGCACCAGATGGTCGTTTACGATGTGTGATTTGCAGAAATGTTTGGAGGCGATGATGTGGTTCACCTCACGGTGAGTGGCCACCCTGGAAGTGGGACCAGCACGTTGGTTGCTAATCTTTGTGAGAAACGAGGTTGGTCATACCTTAACGGCGGTGCTGTATTCCGTTCTATTTCTGAAGAAAGAGGAATCTCATTAGAAGAATTTTCAGCCCTTTGTGATTCTGAACCAGAGGTAGACAAATCACTAGATGAAAGGCTCATTACTGCAATGATTGATGAAAATGGTCCGGAAATTGTGGAATCTAGACTTAGCGGTTGGTGGGCATATAGAGAAAATATAAATTGCCTCAGACTTTGGATATCGGTAACTCCAGAAGAAAGAGCAAAGAGAGTTGTGAAAAGAGAAGGTGGGAGTCAAACAGATGCACTGGCAAGGATTCACAGCAGAATGGAAACCGATCAAATCAGATATCACAACCTCTATGAGATATCATTAGGAAATCTTACACCTTACAATCTAATTATTAATTCAGACACACTTTCGGCTAATGACGTGACTGATCTTGTTGAAGCTGAACTTGTGAAAAGAGGAGTTTGATAGCATGGTAAAAATGACAATTATAGACTCAGAAGCTACTACTGACTCAAAGTATGGGTGCCCACCAGAGCGAAGAACTGTTGATGAATTATTGACTGGTGGTTGGGTTCTCTTGGATAAACCAGCAGGGCCAAGCAGTCACCAATTAGCAGCATGGATTAGAGATATGTTGGGGGTGGATAAATTAGGACATGGCGGTACCCTAGATCCGTTTGCCACTGGTGGGATAGTCCTTCTTTCAGGTAACGCAACCCGTCTAACAGGACGTATATTGAAAGGCGATAAAACGTATATCTGTATTTTCAAACTTCCTAAGGGAATAACTGATGGTGTACTTGAAAAGGCAATTGCCTCGTTAACTGGACGCATTCACAATGTGCCTCCAAAAGAATCTGCTGTGAAGGTTCAAGTTAGGCAGAGAACTATTTCTACGTTTGATTTGATTGAGCGAGATGAGCGAATAATTCTTACCGAGATTCATTGTGAAGCTGGAACCTATGTTCGAACAATGAGCCGTGATATGGGCCTATTACTTGGTGGTGATGTAGAGCTGCTTGAGCTACGACGGAGTAAAAGTGGTGCATTTACAGAAAATGATGCAGTCAGTATGCACCAGTTGACCGATGCTATTCATTTATGGAAAGAACATGGGCAGCCCGCAGCAATGAAGAAAATTCTTCTCCCGGTTGAATCCCTACTATCAGGAATCCCAATAATCACTCTAAAAGATGGTGCTGTTGCTGCAGTTGCACATGGTGCTCCGTTGGCTTCAGTAGGTGTAGTTGGGCTGAATAGTGACGTACAGAGAGGAGATGAGGTGCTTATGGTATCACTAAAAGGGGAGGCAGTAGCATTGGCTTCAATGACTGTAAATGGGGAAGATGTTGCTAACATGAAAGGAGGAGAAGTCGCTAGACCAAATCTAGTATTGATGGCAACGGATGTTTATCCAAAACGCTGGTAACCCAGCAAATTAAAAAATATCAAATATGAAGGTGTCAAATCCAAATCAATTGGATTGAGCAAGATTTCAATTCAAATCATATTCTTCGTATATCCACTCTTCAGTTTCAAGGCGAATCTTCAGCTTTCCCATCGCAAGTACCCCCGCTTGCGCCCCCTGTCAGACGCTGCTGACATTGCACAAGCAGTTTTTTCAGACACGGGCTACCTATAACCATTTTCCGAAAATTAGGGATTATCCGTCTTAAAGCCCGTTCTATCTAACTGAATCCAATTAGTTTGAAAAGCAACAATAATCGTCTTTACTAACTTAAATTTCTCGCCTAATCTTACCAGGACCTAATTGTAAAGCAATGATGGCTCCCAAGATTATACTTGCAGCTAATATCCAAATTGCACCTGACGGCAGATTCGCCATCCACGCATCCTGTTGTACACCTGTGTTTGTAGAGGTATCTAATGGGAGTACTTGAACAGAAGATGAGTGCTCATTATTGGTTTCTGAAATTTCAAAAATATCGTGAGTGGGGTC
>CAUZNH010000134.1:0-4174 GCA_963581345.1 Candidatus Thalassarchaeaceae archaeon
CCATCAGTTACTAATTGAGCTGAAAAGTACTCATCATCTCTTTTTGGTAGGATGTCTTGAATAGGGATAATTTGTCCTTTCTGAAATGATTCCAACTCATTAGATTCTCCTTGGCTATCCTTACTTTCAATAGATTCATCTTTGATGGGTTTCTCTTCAGATGCTATCAACTCGTCTTCGCCATCATCCTCGAAAAAGATGAACCCCTCCGATTCATCCTCTCGCTTGCGCATAACCTGACCTATTGCCTCCACTGTTTGAATGTGTGCCTAACTAATGAAGTTAATATTGCGAGTGAAAATCAATTGAAAAAATGATTTCCCAATTGGGAATTCTAAGACATATCTAGAAGAGAAAAGTGAGAATTGTTGAAGGTCTGAAACAAGAATGATGTGTTTTGGTGCAGGGAGCAGGATTCGAACCTGCGAAGCACTAAGCAGTGGATCTTGAGCCCACCCCCTTTGACCGCTCGGGTACCCCTGCGTTGCAACTCGGTGTGTGCTTCCCTTTGTCATTCTTCCTCAAGAAGTGATGAACTTTGAGTTAGGATTTCAGGAGGAGGGCCTGCACCTTCTGGCCATTCATCGGGAGCCCATGGCGGAGGAGGTGGAACTTCTTCATCCTCCATCTCACCCCATTCTTCATCGGTTCTCCTAAGCGCTGCAACTGCAATCATTAACACTACTGAAATTAATAATATCATTAGACCAATCGCAGCTGGAGAGTCTAAAGTCTGCCAAAAAATCTCACCTGCAGATTGCTCACGAACAAGTCCAACTGGAACACTTGTGAGATTTGTGTTATCATCATTAATAGCAATGTATAGTTGCAAATCACCAACCGCCCAAGCCTCAACTGTGAAGGTGAAAAAGGCATGCTGCTGAGGTAATAGGGTCAAATTAGTCTCATTGAGAATGTGGTAACGACCTCCACTACCTGTTGATTGCCAGGCCCATAATCCGACTTTGACAACGCCCATATCATTTCCTTCATTCGAAACTCGGCCATCGATCGTGAACACAGAATCAATGGTTGGCTGATATGGGTTTGCCGTTAATTCTGAAATAACTGGTTGGAAAAATATGACTCGTAATTGAGTCATTCTACTATTCCCTTCAGTACCTATCCCAACTAAGGAATGCCCTGCTAAGTCAGCCCCAACCATCCATATCACCAAATCATCCTCAGGAAGGAGAAGGTCTGGATTAACATCAAAATCTATTCTAGTAGAGTAAGTCCACAATCCCTCTGCCTCCGTTGCAAGGGGTAATTGTGAAACCCCGTGCATATACGAAATTTCTACGCCATGCCTTCGAAATGACCAGTGCAACTCTAGAGGGTTTTGCCCCATTCCGCCTGCTTCGTTTACTCGCACAGTCACTAATTGTTGCATCATCTGATTTGAGTTGATGGTGCTAAGTGTAGTTACAGGGAAATCCAGTTGTGGAGGAGTGGAATCAATAATGATATGTAGTTTCATATCAGTAATAGGAATTGTTTGAACGCCTCCAACTATTATCGCTTGTACCGTTGCTGACCCACGATTCCACCTCGCTTGTGGGATTTCAGAAGTGGCTATGAACGAGGAGGCATTGGAAAGTTGAATATACCAATTTTTTGCATCAATTTGGCTGTCATCCATACTGAAATTGACTTGCCAATCACCATCCAGCACCACATTCAATCCATTTGCTGGATGTTGTAATTGACCTGAAAAATTGAATCTATCATCGGGTTGAAGATAGAGAGTGCTTCCAATTAATTCACTGCTGGGAGGGGAAAGGTCATCGGCACTTACCAACATCAGATTTACTCGACCATCAACAGTCCACGCAAGATGAGAAAGTGAATTACTTCCAAGTTCCAGAACTTGACCATGCTCAGTGACTATTACACTGGGCTTTTGGGTTGAAGTATTCCACGATTGAGGTGAACCAACACCTAAGCGGAATTGAATTTTTACCTTGTAAGATCCAGCGGATAATTCTTCGATAACTAGTCCAACAGGAGTAATTGGAGAATTATCATTTACCGATAATTCCCTCGAGAGAGGGTCAAGCCAGATGTCACCTCGATAATCATCCGGCGCTAACGCAATTAAAATATTGTCAATAGAACCAATTCCATTATCATCCGTAAGTGAAAATGAGAATTCATGGATTTGGCCAACCAGTAGATTATCACCCCACCTATCAAGAGCCATTGAGGGTTGTGAAATTGTAGTTGGCAAGTCATCTTGAGTCACTAGGGTTGCCATGTCATTGTCAATCCCAGCAGCCCCACCATTGAGCACTTGATGTCCTGCTAGGTCAGTCCCAGTAATGTAAAGTGAAACCTTTCCAAGTTCCCCATTTGCTACCAACTCTAAAGATGGGAAATCAATTCTCACTGTCCCGTTTGCTTTCATTGGCGTTATTTCACGCATGATTGAATATTCCCATTCGTCAGCTTCACCGTCTCCATCTACGTCGTCAATACCTTCTCTCCATGAATGTAATAATAGTGGGCCACCGAGAGCCTCAATTTCTGATATTTCAACTGACAGCGGTAAGAGTCTATCCTCTGGCCAAACATTGCCATCAGCCGGTCTTGGGCCACTTGGTGTGTAGGCCAATAATGGGCCGAGAGTAGGTGGGTTGGAATCAATAATTAGAGTAACGGGGGTTCTATCATCAGTAACATCTGTTGCACCACTCAAAGACACACCAGTAGGGCCAGGGCGAAGAATCCATGCTGTGAGATTGACTTCCCCGCTTGCTTGCCCAAGAACAACGCTAGCGTTCCACAGACCGTTTGAGCCACTTGAGGCAACGACTTGGGATGTTCCGTTGATATGTTCAGATTGGATTGTGACCTGAAAATTGTCATTAGAAGGACGCATTGTTGAATCTTCAAAGCGGACTTTGCCAGAGACCTCAACAATTGAACCAGCGGCGATTTCAAATGGATACGCTGGCGAGCCGCGGGTGGAAAGCAGGTTTCCATCTTGGTTCCTAACTTCCCAAGTATCTATTTCCATATCATTCTCAACTGCTTTTGAGCCGATGCCGATTCTGACAATATCATCAGCAAGGTTGACGCCACTAACTGCCCAAGAATCAGCAGCAACATCTAGCCAATCGACATCGTCCCAACTCCATTCCGTTTGTAGATGCCATTCAATCTGCCAGCCTCTTTCAATTGTTGAAATTGTCGTAGATGTTGTATCAAATGATACTTGGCCGCCCCCACTATTTTGAGTGAATGTAGGGGTGCTTGAAAGATCTGAAATGGAGAATGAAATCAAATCCCCGCTAGGCGCTGTCAACGTTAGATTAGCACTAGCCAACAGTTCACGTGCATACAAATGTGTTAGTTCAGTAGTGATGATAGTGGGTCGGTCTGGAAGCCAAGTTTCTGGAACTGAGACCACTTCGTTAACCAAAAGTGGAGCATGCTCTACCCCACCCCACAATCCGATGCCGCCAGCCTCTGAATCAACTCGAACTGGAATGCTGTAAGTCCCATTGACTGGGCTACTTGCATTTACCGCCTGAGAAACTACTGGCCCAAGGCCTGATACGTTATCTCTAAGGATGTAGTTCACTCCATAAATACGGATTTGGGTTAAATCAGTTGTATCCAATAAAATTGGAATTTGCTTCCAATCCCTAGTTGCATTTTGAAAAGGCATACCAACTTGAGCGTTGATGGATTGAATGACTGCCGTGTTTAATGGTACCATAATTCCCAACCCATTTTCAATAGTTTGCTGATTAAGCAGTGATGCCCCACCTATTGAAAGATTAACCTCAACAGACTGCTGATAAGTTTGCACACCGACCACACCCCCCGTTACAATTGCACCATTTGGAATTAGTAGAGATATGAAATTCATGCCGTTCCATTGAGAATCAGTGGTTGCACTTCTTGAATTGGATAACATTAGAGAATCCTGCCATCCAAGTTGACCGCGTCCATCATTTCCTTCAGTGAATGCCCAATCAATTGACCCATCGTCACCAACATCTATTGAGACATTTAATCCAGGTTGAAGAATTCGCCCTGAAACTTTTAGTGAATTAATCCAGCCCCCTGGCTGTAGGTCAATTTGAACCCGATATGCCGTTAGAGGTATTGTCCTTTGAACTGTTTTATTTCCTAAGGACCCATGATTGAATGACACTCCTCTCTC
>CAUZNH010000135.1:0-4173 GCA_963581345.1 Candidatus Thalassarchaeaceae archaeon
GCCTGTACGATCAGCAAGGGTAGCCACCTCGTTACGGCATGATATGATTATGTCTCTATCTCCTAAATGACCATCTAGAGTACTTAAGAGATGCTTTTTCATTTCGTGCTCAATGTCAATATATGTTTGACCAAAACGGAAGGTAGCAGCCCATATCTTTGGTTTGTAAATTACACGTAGAGCAATTCGTTGTTCATCTACCCCAACCCAATGAGCCTGTTTGACAATTTTCGGCTTCTTTGTGAAGAAATCATCCACACAACCTTCAACCCGCTTCTCAAGGGATGCTGTGTCGTGGATACCACCGAAAAAATCGGTGTAATCTTGAACCAAACCAATTCGACCAGCATTCAACTCAGGGAGTTCAACATCTTGTAAACCATGAGAAAGTGTTTCAAAGGCTCCACGATGGTCATCAAGAGGTTTTGACTTCAATTGGAGTGGGGTGATTTCACCATATAATTTGAAATCATCAAGTACCACTTTCAGCATTTCAGCATTAATGTCCTTGCGCTCAATTACCAATGATTGAGTGGCACGGTATGGCACCAATACATCAATCGATAGAGAACGCGCTCGCACACCGAACTCCTCCCAGTCTATTTCTAGGTGAAGTTGTTTTTCACACCTTTTAAGAGCGCGCTCAACAACTCTTTCAATCTCTTCTTCAGATAGAATATCGTCAATATCCTTGTGATAAAAACGATACATTAGTGGGTATTGTACACATAAGAAAAAGATACTCATTGAGAGGGAAATAAAAGCCATCCACCATGCAGGAACGCCTGCAGACCCACCTGTCAGCATGGCTGTTTCACGACCACCAGCCCATTCTGCCGTCATTAGAGCCCAACTCCACTGCCCTAATTGGAGGTAGGTAAGACAAACCCGCTGGCCTTTTTCAGTCACTTGTGCCTCTTTTACAGTTTCCGAATCCCACGGCAAGAAAGTGGGTTCCTTGGTATGTATCTCAATTGGAAGGGTTGCTGGCCCTGATTCATCGGTGTAAAGAGGGGCACCCTCAATTTCTTCAGTTTCTTCTGCCGGAGTTAAATTAGTCATATTAATATCTGTCAAATTGTGAAAGAAGACCTTCACAATGTATTCCCCGTCAGGGTATGGGTTGAAATCAAAATATCCTTCAGAGTTATTTCCTATTAATCTTTCACCCTTCAAACCATCTTCGTTGTGCAATTCTAGGCGTAATGCCTTGGCATCATCCTCAAATGGTTGAGCATTATTAACGCGCATTCTTATTTTTTTAGCATCATTATCAATCCAAATGTTAATCCAAACTACCCCGGAACTATCCAAGCACTCCTCACCTGCGGGGTCAAGAAACGTATTGGATATCTCCTGGTCAAGCCATACTGAATCGTTGACACTTGAGGACAAAAAACCAGATGAAAGAGTAGACATGATGCTGAAAAATACTATTCCATAAATTATACCACCGAGAAAAGTGATGCTCTCAGGGCCACGGAAAAAACCTTTTTTCCCACTGCGGCGAGCTTTTATGCGGTCAAGATTCTTGTCAGTTTTATCGTGTTTTGAAACTTCGATGTAATCATCAACTGATACTTCCCCATCATGGTCAGAGTCAAAATGTGAGACTAATTCATCGGCAGTAATGATGCCATCATTATCCACATCTAGGTCATCAGGCAGTGGATACGCATCTTTTGAGGATGGCTCCCGCTCCGACATTATGGGATGACAATCAGCCAAAGGCAATGAGGCTTTCCTTTATTCTCATAAACGTGTTTCTTGTTTAACCAATGTAGAATGATATTAAGAGTGGATAAAGGCACATTTAATTGCCAACAATATAGTATAATATTGTTACAAATATACTGCAATTTACCTTACTTTGACATTTCAAATAGCAAGTACCTGAAAGGGCATCACTTAATCCATACCGCTCTCCTCCGGAGAGTGATACATATGAGCCGTAAGACCCTAGCCGCCCCAACAACCATGTTATTGGTCCTAATTTTCACCTCATTATCCCCTATGTTGATTGGGGCTTTTTCGCCTCAAGAAGTATCTGATTCATCGGTGGGAATTGACTTACCAGCAGAAGCCGAGTTTTGGCCAGCAGGGGCTCGTTCTGGCGCTACTTCATGGCTCAAAGAAATCGCTGATTCTGATGGTGATACTGGCCAATGGACTTCCTCAGCAATTGCTGATGATGGAACCATTTGGGTTTCATTTTACTCAGCAGCTAGCCGTGATCTAAAAGTTGCAAAGTGGACCGGATGGTCCTGGCAAGTAAATGATGTCTACACCTTTGGTGATATTGGGAAATATTCTGAAATAGCAATCGATTCCAACGGTGACCCTAGAATCGCTTCTTTCGATATAACCAATGCAGTCCTCAGAATTTCACGCTTTGATGGGGCTTCATGGACTACGTATACAGTAGCACCTGGAGAGAACACCGGTGATGGAAATCCCTATTCAGGAGAAGGAAGGATTGGTTTCGCAATAGATGATAGCGATTCTGAATGGTTCTCATTCTATGTCGTTGACCAAAGCGTGGGTGAGTATATCTTAGCATTCGCAAATTGGGATAGCAGTGATTCATCATGGGCTTACGGGGTTATTGATGATGGATTTGGCGAAGATAGTGCAAATTACGATGATTGGACCGATGTGGGCCAGTTTAGTAGCCTTCAAATCGGTGCTAATGGCAGGCCACGTGTGGCCTATACTTGTGCAATTGTCAACAGTATCAGCGACCCTGTTACTGGTACAGTAATCAACGCATGGTATGACAAATCTTTGAGATATGCTGCATTTGATGGAGCAGGTTGGAGCATCACTGATATCCATATTAACGAAAGTGGTAGCAATTATTGGCCAGCATGGTGGTTACAACTAGAAATTGATGATAACGGAAATGAAAATATTGCATACCAAAATTTGTCTGGCTGGGATAGCGTCCGCTTAGCAGTCAACACCGGAAGTGGATGGAGCCACTCATTGATTGCTAACAACAGCAATAATCTAGGTGAATACATTAGAGTTGAATCAGATGATACCGGTGACTTACACATCGTTTACCAAGATTTCACCAACGACGATCTCGTGCTAATGCGCGGCAGTGGAACAAGTTGGGAAACTGTGAAAATAGACACTATTGGGTCAGTTGGGGCCTACGCTGATGTTTCCTTGAACACAAATGGTCAAGAAATATTTTCGTACAATAATTTTGATGATTCAGATTTGATTATCGCCACACCGGCACCTGATGGAGATGGAGATGGATTAGCCGATGCACAAGACCGTTGCATGAACACACCTCTAAACAAAGTGATTGACAATACGGGATGTCACTACGAGCAGCAGATTTTGACCTCTTCAGGCTCCGACTCACAATATGTGGATGTTATCAGAGGAGACGATGGCATGCTTCGCTTGGCTCACTTCCGCGGCATGTCTGACGAATCTGATACTTGCGAGCGAGGAGTTACCAACCTCACAGACGACTGTAATCTCGTCTATCGCCAGCAAAACGCGGACGGCACTTGGGCAGCAGGTGTAATCATTGACCAAGGTGGTGAGACTGGCCGTTACGCCAGCATAGAAATCGCACCAGATGGTACTGAAAGCATAGCCTTCCACGCTAAAACAGAAATAAACAGTTTTAATGTTGTAAAACAAACCGCAGCGAAAATTGCCACTAAAACCGGCTCAAGTTGGTCCGTCACAACAATCGCCGAAAACAATTCAACCGGTTGGTATACTGACTTAGCAATTGATTCACAAGGAAACAGAGTAGTGTCTTATACTGACAATACTGGTTTGTACTCAGTTCTAAAATTAGCCAGAGAAACCTCCCCCGGAATTTGGAGCGAGGAGGTTGTGCAGGTGAACGGAACATTTGCTCAAGTCAATTTCCTAAACGATGTGGCACATGTGAGTTATTATTCATCTAATCCACAAATGATTCGCTTAGCAATTGATAATGGAAGTGGTGGCTGGGATATTCATAATGTAACTACCAGTGGAATGGTGAATTCCTATCGTCTTGACACAACCGTATCTGATGATGGAAGACTTCTAATCAACTTTTTCCGCGGGCATGATACCTCATCTGAGACCACTTGTGACGCACCTCAAGAGTGTACTGTACAAGTTGCTGAATGGGATGGGTCAGCATTTACATAC
>CAUZNH010000136.1:0-4162 GCA_963581345.1 Candidatus Thalassarchaeaceae archaeon
CTTTCGGAATGTTACTACTGTGCTGGGCTGCTGGAATGGGGTTGGGGTCTCTCAACGAAATCATTGAATTTCCACCAACGATGATGCTCGCTGAGATTAATCTCGGTGGTTATGTCAACACGAGCTTGGATTTAGTCTCAAATATGCTTGGTTCCCTCGTGGCAGTGATTGCCATTTGGTATTTTAGTGGACCAACTAAAGAGGACGAAGAAGAATGATTGCAGACACACAAGGATTAATCTACGACTTCATAGCATAATCAGTTTGTGCCAGGATGGATTTCAGCTATCATTGCATCATTGTTTGGTGCTGGCGAAGAAGTGGAACGTATTCTCGAAGAAGAATAAACGCAGAAACTCCTATGCCGCCCCAAAACAAATACCCTAGCATTCTATCGAACGGTTCACATGGCTTCAGAGTTCGAGGAACTGACTGTTGCTGAATTAAAGGAATTACTAAGAGAATGTGGGAAACCGGTATCTGGAACTAAGAGCGTATTAATAGAAAGATTAGAAGAATTTGAATCCCAGGATAAAGAAAAAAAAAGAGAATTTGACTGTAATAACTGCGGAACTAGACTCAGAATACCTGAATCATATCAGGGATTATTAACATGCCCTTCTTGTTCAAATAAACAAGACAGTTCAGAGGTTCAGCATACGAGTTATTTTGGTTCAAATCTATCCACTTATGTATCTCTTGCCTTAGACAAAATCAAAAATTTCGACCCCAAAAATATTTCTCAAAATCAAATTTCATTAGCAACATCAATTCTTGGAATAGGGGTCGGGGTCCTAGCAATCATCCTTTTCTTTAGCGCATTCTCTTACGAGTTAATGTGTCCTGAAGAGGCTCGTGGAACCGTTATCTATGAAGGTGAAGAAGTACTTTCTTGTGACTCAGGCGCAAGCGACATATGGGTTTGGGAAACTGATTCAGCAAAAAGAATTTTTAATTCATGTTGTATTTTGGTCCCATTATCAGTTTTATTGAACATTGTGGGATATAAGATACGCAAGAAAAAGGTGACTATTATTAATCCAAATACCGAAGATGGCCCACACTTGGTACAGAGTGAACAAATCTCAGATTCAAAAATACCTAAAGTAATTCAAGTAGGTGGCTTGGGATTCGGAATAGGATTAGGTGTAATTACAATATTACTGGTAATCCTAATCCTTGTATTTATCATATTTGTCATCTATGTGATTTTGTCAAATTATAACGCATCGCCACCGTTTCAATCCTAAATTTAACGCATAAACAGAGTGTTATGGTACCCGTCGCATGGCCATGGCGGATGGGAAAACGCGTAGAAATGGCGATTAGTGTAGACCCACAAGGGTTCGGACCTCATTCACAAGTAAATTGACGTATGGGATGGTTTAACTTTCTCAATTTGCATTATTAGTTCAACTTAATCTAAAGATGTTGCAATTGCTTTATTACCACAACAACCCACATTGCCACTCTGATATTGTAAAGTCCAAGTTGATAGATCTGTACTCGTATAGATTGCATTATAGTGTTCTTGTGAACCATCTACTGTACCATCAATCATCCCAGCAAGAACATAGGTTCCATCGACATAAGTCATTGTAGCACCAGTATACATTGGGTTGTAGAATGTTGTCCAAGTTCCTCCATCAGTAGAGTAAGCACCCCTTGAACTGTTGGCTCCACTGCCACCACCGTCCATCGCAACAAATTGGGTGCCATCGTGGATTAATCTCTTCATTAGTCCACATCCTGAATGGCTACAAGATATCTTATCATAAGATTCTGATGTCCAGTCTGTCCCATCATCTGATTGAGCGACAATCCATGGGCCGCTACCCCCAGAAGTCTTCTTCACTGCCCAGAATTTACCATCAGCATAAGCACATGAATCTGGATGAGAAGTATATCCAGAAGGTGAATTACTCGCAGTATTCCAGTTCTCTCCGTCAGTAGAATACACAGCCCCAGAACTAGCAATCGATACGAAGGTACCTTCTCCGTACATTGTACAAGAGAGCCACGCGGTTCCCGAATTAGAACTTACATCATCCTGTGTATTACTCCAAGACATGCCATCAGTTGACTTGTACATCACCCAGCCACCTGAACCTACACCCGCAGAGACAAACATGCCATCTCCATAAGTGAGGCTATTAAAATTGTAATAATTCTTAGTAATCTTGGTATTGGTCCATGTATCTCCATCAGCAGAGTAAGCGAAGTACATGTCGTAGCCATCGTTAGAAGTGGTCACAAACTTACTTTCTCCATACTCTACATCAGGTGCATAACCACCTGAATCAAATGGCAGTACTTCACCAAGTGCCCAATTTTGAGTATCAGTACTATAGAAGGTATTACCCTCATCATCTATTGTCACAATAGTATAGCTAACTCCGCCACCATTACTGCCACCATTACTGCCACCATTACTACCACCCGTATTGCCGCCTTGTCCACTCACTCCATCGCCAGCAAGGGTGCGACCATTGTAGATCACAGATATCTCAAGTAAACATTCAGCCTCAGTGCAAATGTCCTCAGTCCCTTCTGTGAGGAAGAGATACTCCCCCGGTTCCCAAGCATTATCGTTGTCACCAGCCGCTTCAATGATCTCGCAATCATCACCAGCAACAACGCTGCAAGTGTAGACATCGTCGCCAACAGAAACTGTAATTTTGATGAATGACCAAGCCAAGTCATCCTTTCCCGTCACCTGCATTCTGACCAATGTGTCATCTGCTCCAGGACCTGTTTCATCATCAGCATCCTCGGTGGTGTAAGTATTCAGTGTGCCCACTGAGGTATCAGTACCTTCACTGGCTAGACTATTTGCCCACACATACAATACACCTGCCAATACAACCGTAATTGCAACCATCAGAATGGTTGCTATCACTGGACTTACTGCCGTCTCTTCTTCATTTCTTCTTATCTCTGCTTGTTGCAATTCAATTCCACCTAACGGCTACTGCCATCAAATAGACTTAATCAGTGGTCTATTTCAATTATTCGCAGGATAACTCCAAGTGGTCCAGACACACAAGGATCCATACTTAAACCCGTTCAAATCCCCTAAAACACGAGGGTACCATTCCCTTCTTGTTTGCCAAGAATCGAACAATTGTGATTGACTTCCCAGTATCCAACAGGTTGATAAATTAGACGAACATGAAGTAAATCATCAGGCCAATGGTGATTCGTAATGGACAAAAAAATCACATATTTACTCGCTCTTTTGTTTTCTCTAGGTAGTCTAGCAGGTTGTATCGGACCTGATAGTGAAATGATTACTGATGAAATTGAACTTTGTAGTGAAGGTAATATCCCTGAATGGTATGTTGGTTGCGCATTCCCGAGTTTTGAATTTGAAGATCAAAACGGGACTCATTGGAATGAATCTTCTGCAAATGCTAGTGGGCGTTGGGTTGCTTATTTCTCAGCATCCTGGTGCACACATTGCAAGCCGACAATAGATGCACTTGACCAATCTATTATGCCACATCATTTACTAATTTTCAACATATATGAAGGCAATGATCACTCGAATATGACTGAATGGCAACTCATGATTGAAGATGAACTGAATCGCTCGGTAAACCGTCCATTTTTACACGCCCCGTCATTATCCGAAAATTTATCAATTTCTCCTATCCCGCACGTATTACTCATTGATAACAATACTATTATTTCTGCCAGAATTGGATTATGGGGTAGTGCACATGAGATGAGCATGTGGTTCAACGCTACTTCTCCTCAATCGGGATATACTCAATCCATGGATTCAGATATGGATGGAATGGATTCAGATATGGATGGAATGGATTCATGATATTTGATGAGTTTCACATAGGTCCTTCAGAATATCTCTCTAATCCAGACACACAAGCGTCTAGATTTAATTAGAAAATAAAATGGGAAAAAATGAACGATGTTGGGAATGTGTTTATTGCCATGATTGAATTCAAGCATACATGGACCTCATGGCCTCAGTAAACTCGCCACCCCAATCCACAATCGTTGGGAATTGGGCGGCACCACCTGGTACAATTGAGCCTGCCCCAAAAAAAAGAGGGGCGGCCATACTTGCATTCATTTTAGCCGGAATAATTCTCGGTGCTTTTGTACTCATTGAGTTTTTGTTGCCGTTTGAGTGGGACGG
>CAUZNH010000137.1:0-4139 GCA_963581345.1 Candidatus Thalassarchaeaceae archaeon
CATCTCCCATTGTGCACCTGTTCATTGGCTAATACAGTATTACACTGTTCACACCAATTGACATTTGCGAAAGTTCGGTACGCTAAACCGCTCTCATAAAATTTTAGGAAAAACCACTGATTCCACTTGTAGTAGTTGGGGTCGTGACTCATCACTTGCCGATTCCAATCGTGTGAAAACCCCATTTGTTTGAAGTCTGATTTGATGCTAGCGATATTACGGTCGGTGATATCTCTTGGGTGCCCTCCTTCTTTGATGGCAGCGTTTTCAGCAGGCATACCAAAAGAATCGAAACCCATTGGATAGATGACGTTGAATCCTCTTGCTCGGCGATAACGAGCAACCGCATCTCCAATCGAATAGTTTCTAACATGGCCAATATGCATCTTTCCAGAAGGATAAGGATACATCTCTAGGCAGTAGAATTTAGGTTTATCAGTGTTCAATGGGGCGATGAAAATCTCGTCGTCCAACCATCTCTTTTGCCACTTCTGTTCAAAGTGTGCAGGTGAGAAATTCTCCTCCATACAATCAACCCTTCAACGACATTTACATTCGTTATTGAACCGCCGAATCAACCGTCCGCTATCAAAGGAACGGAATTATCATACCTCATCAAGTAAAGATGGGAAGTTGCCGGAGTTAAGCAGAATCAGCGCCCGGTCAGTCAGTCTGTACCGGTAGCGCATTGCGACCCTCTCCTTCTCAACCAATCCCCAATCCTCTAGTGATTTGAGGTGGTATGATACCAATTGTTGACTGGTTTCCAACTTGACAGACAATTCTTTTTGAGATAGATTGAGGATTTCATTTTCGTGGATGTCAAGAATTTGTAGAATCTTACCCTGTAAACTGTTTGGGTCTGGAGTAAGTACTGGAACTGGCAAATCATCATCGGCAGTTCTCGAGTCAATGGAAGCTGGATAATATCTAACCTTGCGGCCATCCTTACGCCTCCATACTCGTTCATCAGATTCCAATACTGAAAGATGGTGGGTTAATTGTCCGTTTGACATTTGTAAAGCCCCTAACAATGCTCTGAAGTGAATACCTCTGTGTAATTCAATGTAGGCAACAATTCTACCTCTTTGATACTCACCACCTGATTCCTTCTTCTTGCGAACCATACCGAGAAGAACGAGCCCGTATTTTGTTGCAGGTAGGCGGATCCATTCAACTTGAGTCACTGCTCCAGCAATCAGTGCAAGCAGGCCGGCCGAAGCAATGACAGCAACTATTGTTGGCGCTGCAGCAGGAATAGAAATTACTGGCGTTTCAGATGTTACTTCCGTATCGATGCTAGAATCTGTTGAGGCTACTTGTGTTTCACCTAGTACTTCAGCCACAACAATGTGAGATACCCAACTTGCACAAGCAGTTGAGGTGCCAGTACTTTCCTCAACCCAATACGCTCCTCGGTGATTTGGAAGCGGCTTCCAATTTTCTACTATGGTAGATGAGTAAGCATGTTCAAATCCATCAGCATCAATTAGAATCCAACATCCACCAACATCAGTAGTAACATACTGCCAACTACCTTCAGCCATCCAACTCAAAAGTGTAGCATCCTCTTGCACCAATGTGTCACCCGTATCTTCATTTTCGGATTCTTCTTCTGAATTCTGCTCATCTTCAAGTTGTGTTGGAGGATTCCAGGTATGGGCTAATTGTGTAGTGAATCTAGGCGTTCCAGTAGTTTCAATGAAGAGAGACCAAGTGCCTTGATTAAGTTGGCCAAACTCAATTGTAAATGGGTCAAATGGGATGCCATTACCAGCAGCAATCGTCTCCATCATTCCTCCTGATTCCCCACACTGTTCATTCCATATTTGATGAGGTTGAGACTCACCTATACGTTGTAGAGTGAAGGTTAAGCGGCATTCTTGAGGCCAGTGGATGTCTAAGTCAATTTGATTCTCTAGCCGGATTTGGAATGTGATGGATTCTTGATTAGTACCAGGGTTGTTGGTAAGTAGTTCAATTACTCTGAACTCGGCTAGGCTGGTGTCTTGCATTGATGCTAAGCAAGCCGGTCCACTATCTCCCCCATCGTAATTAATTAGGTGCTCGGTGGTAATTCCATACTCTGGAACTGTTACCACCATTAGGTAAGAACCATCATTGAGTTCACAACTATTTTCAGCATTCATTGTCCACATTCGCTGGTCAAGTGTATATTGGCTAGCAGGATCAATCTTCAACTCAGAAAATTCGGTATCACAGATATCATTCAATCTTGAATCTTTAGTTATCATTCCCTCTTCAGAAATTAATTGAATTGAAACTAGACAACTATTGTTGAATTGCAACTCAGCAGGCGTCCCTGCTGGATTAATTAATTCAGTTTTGACTTGAATATTATCGGCATCAGTAATGATTCCATCCGCACCACCATCTCCGAGTAAACTAACTGCTAACTCGGCCGGAGCCTCAGGACGAGCTTCACTAATCGATAGTGTTGCATCAAAGGTGCTGGCCAAACCACTCAAACCTGTTGTTGCAACTTCAATTGACCATTGGCCAGATAAAAGTTGTTCACCTTCTGAAGTGAAGTCCCATACTAACCAACCCAAAGGAAGTGATTCACCTACTCCAAGTGTCGAGCCAGAGCCACAACCCAAGTCAGTCATTGAAGGTGGATTTGAAGACTCAAATGTGTTAACTTGAATCGTAACCATGCAACCTTCGTCAGTATCAATTGTTATTGAGTTGCTACCACTATTGGTAAGTGAAATATGGGAGTATACGCTTTCTCCTGACAAATAATCTAACCCGCCATTAATCGGTGGAGCAGTATTGACTTGTAATTCTAAGTTTTCAATTAACACAGGACTGCGCTGGAATTGTATAGATTCGGTGTAAGTTGCCATCCCTGATTCAAAGTTAAAATCTAAAGTTACATCACCACTATTGATAATTGCCCCTGTTGAGTTTTGCCAGTCCCAATCAAATGTGTCAAGATTTCTTGTTTGTCCAGCAGGTATGTCAATTGCTCGGCGTTGTTGAAGACAGACTCTGTGATCTCGTAAAGATGTGAATAGTTCGTCGTCATTGTTGAGAATTTCAACCTCAACAGGACAGGATGGATTGTATTCAATTGATTGAGTAGTTGCACCCGAATTCTTCACAGAAATTGAGATTGAAAGCGATTCACCCTCATCATACCAAGCCGCTCCGGTAGTCGTCTCATCAATAGAAATAACTAATTCAATATCGGTAGAATCTGCACTTGCAGAACTAATCGCAAGTGGAGCAAGTAGGATAAAAGCTAACCCAACAATGAGCAATCTACTGGTAGATTTTCGTCCTCTCATGGTGCCGCCTCTTATAGAGGCGACAAACCCACTCACACTTAAGGCCCGCCCTGTACGGTAAATCAGTAATTTCAATGCCATGCCCCCCTTCGCATGATTTTGATGTTAGCCAAAGGTGAGTTTGACTGCCGAGTGGAAGACGATGGAATTGAGGTATGGGTAAGTCAACAAGGTCCGTTTGGGAACGTCAATACAGCATTCATTAATAGGGCCACAAATACAGTAGTAATCATCGACCCATATTCTGCTAAAAAGTGGCTTTCAGCCCTTGAAAATGAAGGTTTATCACCAACCCACTTAATTCTAACACACACCCATAGAGACCACACATCTGGGGTTAAGAAAATCATGAAATCCCATCCAGAAATTCAGTTGTGGGGGCACGTTGAATCAAACTATCCGAATTTACTTGGAAGAGTATTATTTCGTCACCTAGATTTCACTCATACTTGGGACCATCCGGTTCATTCAGGAGAGCAATGGACTGCAGGTGGTATCACCCTTGAAGTCACTCACACGCCCGGCCATGCGCCTGGGCACCTGACCTTCCATGGGCATGGAATATTTCATGCCGGAGATCTTCTCTTCACCCAACGTTCTGGAAGGGTTGACCTTCCTGGTGGAGATTCAGAATCACAATGGAGAAGCGTAACTCATGCTAGGGAGATTCTCAAAGGACTACCAAGTGATTGGCGCTTGATTCCAGGGCATAATTACGAATGGATTGATGGGACAGAGCGAAATTGGGTTAGTTTATCTCAAGCATTGGAGCACAATTTAGCACTTAATTCACCTTCATTAATTCAGTTTGAAGAACTTGATTTT
>CAUZNH010000138.1:0-4127 GCA_963581345.1 Candidatus Thalassarchaeaceae archaeon
GGCACAGTCGCAGCCAGTGACATTCGTTCTGCTTGGGGACTTGATGAAGAAGGGGGTGAAGAAGAATGAGTATTGGTTCATCCTTCACTGATACCATGAGCGATGTCCCACGTAAGATGCGTGATTTACCTGACAATCTCCGTTTAGCCGCACTTGGCGCATGGCGTGGACGTGAACGTGGCATGGCTGTTTTTGCAGGAGTTTTTCTTGCAAGTTTAGTGATTACCACAGTCCTCTCTTACGGCGTAGGGCTTTCACAAGTATTCTTCGAAGGTTCACTTGAAGCGAATGTTATTGATGCCAAAGTGGAGTTCAGAAATGCCCCTGGAGAGGGGGTCGATGGATGGACAAATAATACGGCCACTTTGGTCGAAGTTTGTGGTGAATTGACCGATATGGAAGAGTTTTCTGACTGCACGGTCATTTTTGGTAAAAAAGGACTTCATAGCCCAATTGGTTGGAATAATCAGGATATTTTCTATTCCTTGCCATTATTGATGCAAGAGATTAATTCATCAGATTCTCAAAAGACTTGGGACCAAGATAAAATTTGGAATTATCAATACACAACAGGTCCACCCGTTGTCAATCAGCGAGCCATTTCGTTCTTGGGACCAGGGGCGTTTGATGGTGTTCTTGCAGATCGTCTTTCCGAGAATATCATCTATGGGATGGGTGAATGGGAGACACCTGATGAGATGGAATCTCAACGAGGTGTCTACATCCCATCAGATATTGCAAGTGTAGCCAATGCAGATGTAGGCGATACTCTTACAACATTGAATTTCACCTATACGTTAGAATCTAAGTTAGCTGATTTTGAATATGGAGAATGTGATGAAATTAAATCAACTCCGATTGAAGAATTTGTATTGAAACATTGCCAAAAGACGATGGTTTTGGAAAATATGACCATCCTCGGAATTTACGAACCTTGGCCTCAGAGTAACCCTACACTTGCTGCCAATCCAATTTACAGTACATGGACAGTTCTCAATGAGAGCCAACGTACTACACTAATTGATTATGACCACATTTACCTTGGTGTAACACTTGACCGCTCACTTTTACCGACTTCATCGACATCTGCTGCTGCTGACTGGTTAGATCAGTTGGGCCGTGATGTCCAAGGGCAAACATACGCAGATGGAGAGGTTGAATTATTCTATGTTGATATTGTCAGTGGAACGATTTTGTTCCTCAATATTTTCCTTGGATTGATTCAAGTTTTTGATTACATCATCATGATTCCAATTGTACTTCTATCTTTATCTGTACTCGTCTATGGATTGATTCTATCCTTAGAACAACGCCGGCGAGAGATTTCAATTCACCGAGTAATTGGAGCGACTTCAAAGGGACTTCAAGGGATGGTTTTGCTTGAGTTGTCGGTGATTGCGACCATTGCTTGGTTCCTCGGTTATTTGTCAGCTATGGCAGCAGTCCCTGTGGTTCTCGCCAGTGTTGGTTTCATGCAGTTTGAAGCGCTTGGATTCACTGTCAATCCTGGTCTTAGTTTGATTGCAACGACAGCCACGGCCATGACCACTGTAGGACTTGCCCTTATCTTCGGACGTGCTCGTACCCGTGATTTCATGGAACTTGAAATTGATGAAGGTGTTAGTAAAGTGCAGAAGGTTGCCAAGCCTAAGGTCTGGCTTCACTGGTTTTTGTTCATTTTTGGTTCATTAGGGGCTATTGACACGTGGATGGAAATGAATGGTAGAAGTGGGATAATTTCCAATTGGTTCCTGGGAGGCATAATCAACGTATTCGGTCCATTTATGCTATGGATTGGTGGTGCTTTACTACTTGGGAGAGTGGGTGCAGCCGGCCCTCGAATCATGCAATTTTTCTTCAGCCGTACGCCTTTACTATCCGATGTTAAGCGCGGATTGAAAGGCAGCGGCTCAACTGAATCGGTGAATCGTTTAGCTGTGATTATGCTGTTAACGCTTTCAATTGTGACCCTCGCTGCTGTTCAAGGATATACCGGGACATTGGTCGATGAAAGAACCGCTGATGTAACGGTTGGCAGCGATATTCAGGTCATTACAACCAATGCCAACACAGCAACTGAAGTGGAAGCGAATATTGCTCAAATCAGTGGGGGTGATGTAACCGTCACTGCCGTTCATGTCTCAAAATTGACGTTAATCCCCGATGGTGGTGAGGGGCTGGGTGCTTACGTTTTGTTAGATGAAAGTGCAGATATTCTCCGTTGGTTACCCCAAGCCATTCCTGGCGATGATATTTCAGCTGCTATGTCTGCTTACCAGAATGGTGGGTTTACAGGAGGTTCAGACGCCGTATACGACATGGACCTCTGGGGTTCAGGCAGAAGTGGAGGCGACGATAGAGGCGACATTCTCCTCTCTGAGAGTGACGAACGATCTAAGAACATCACCTTTACTTGGGAAGAATCAACTTTCAATTTCTCTTCTATGTCTATCGAGGTCACACCTCACAATACCACACTCCGATATTTAGGGACGCACGAATTCATCCCCGGTGTCCCCACTGATGAGATGGAAGGGAGTATCATCATCGGTGAATCAGGTTACCGCGCGCTTGTGGGTAACGAAACCGTTGACAATATGTCTGCTACAACTTGGATTGTTCGCGTAGATGGTGTGAGTGGTGATAATCTGCAAGCACTACGCGCTAGTATTGCAGCCGACAGTCGATTCGACAGTGCACAGGACTGGGAGACCGCGCATGATGAAGTCGAGCGCAACGGTGGTCTCATCTTTGGCACACCTGGTCTGCTGAGTCTTCAGTTCATCGTCGCTAGCGTCGCTGCAGTGGCTTCGGCTTTCGTGTTCCTATCTTTGGTACTAAATCAGCGGCAGAAAGAGTTGGCCGTACTACAGGCAATTGGTGCTAGTCCTAACCAGATTATCCGCTTGGTTCTGTTCGAGATATTATCTATTATATCCGTCTCGATGGCTCTCGGTATCTTGTTGGGTATGGCTCTCGCCCTGTCTTTCAATGGGCTGTTCAACGTCTTTGGATTCATATTCCAATTGTTGAGTGGTACGTCTTCATCGGTCATCAGCCGCGAATTGGTTTGGCCTTGGCTTGAGTTGGGTATAGTCTCTATAGCGGTCTTTGCATCTGTTGTAATGGCTCTGCTGTTTACCACGCGCAAGGCACTGCGCTCTGATTTGGCTAGCGTCCTCAAGGGGGAATAATGATGGGCGAAGAAATAGATACAATCCTTGAGGCTAATGCCCTCTACCACGTCTATGAATCCAAGGCGGAAGACGGTAATGTCGTCGCACTGCGCGGATTACACGTCAAGGTGAAGCCAGGGGAAGCTGTAGCCGTTGTCGGTCCTTCTGGGTCTGGGAAATCAACCCTGCTCAAGTGCTTGGGTGGATTGATGAAGCCAAGCGCTGGCAACGTATCCTTACAGGGTCAGAATATGACGCGTCTGACCGGGCAGGAATTGGTCCTGTTGCGACAAAAGACAATTTCATTCATCTTCCAAGAGGGAAATCTACTACCCCATCTCTCAGCGGTTGACAATGTAGCTCAACCATTGCGTCATCAAAATGTGTCACCTAG
Organism: Candidatus Thalassarchaeaceae archaeon; assembly: GCA_963581345.1. GTDB lineage: Archaea > Thermoplasmatota > Poseidoniia > Poseidoniales > Thalassarchaeaceae > MGIIb-Q1. The sequence continues at coordinate 3,571 of CAUZNH010000138.1, forward strand.
AGAATCTAAGCAGCGTGCTTTGGATTTACTAACAGAATTAGGCATGGGTCACCGTGCCAAGGGATTGCCAGCAACACTGTCAGGAGGAGAACAGCAGCGCGTAGCTATCGCTCGTGCATTGATCACCAATCCAAGTTTGATTTTGGCTGACGAACCCACAGGTGCATTGGATCCAATTACCAGTCGTGAAGTTTTGGCCCTGTTCAAGAAACTGCATGAGGAGAAGGGTGTATCTTTCCTCATTGTCACACACAGTGCTGAAGTGGCTGCTTTCTGTGACCGTAGCCTTGAGTTGAGAGATGGGCGCTTTGTTGCTCAACATGGTGAAGATTTAGAAGTCACTGACTTGGCAACATCTAGGGAACTTATCGTTGATGATATCGGAACGGTTGCCTTCCCACCTGACATCCTTCTACAGATGGGTGGCTCTGGGCGATATGAAGTGGAAGAAGTCGGTGACGGCCGTCTTGTATTGGTTTCTGCCGAGCAAGAAGAATCGCTTATCGTTGGAGGTAAAACACTGGCTACTAGTTGTCCTGCTTGTAACCACAAGTATG
>CAUZNH010000139.1:0-4110 GCA_963581345.1 Candidatus Thalassarchaeaceae archaeon
ACCGAGGGTGAGTTTGGACAACTTGAAGCCATTGTCCATGATTCTGACGGGCATCTAGAAACTGTTTGCACCTTCATCATCATTGACAAAAATGGTACGACAGTCATGGAGTCTGAAGGCCCACTACCTAGTACAGGTGTATTCGCTGCTCGCTGGATGCCACCTACTGACGGAGCACCATTTGCATCAACTATCGGCTGTACGGATGCGCAAGGGCATCAAGTCGCTCATACAAGACATGGTATCATTCCCGTACAGATAATAGACAACGAAACGGGACAGGGTGATGTTTTGAACCAAAGTTCTGATTCACCTGAATCAAATATTAATTTGGTTATGGGAGTGGGACTTTCTCTACTAATAATTTCAATTCTTGGTATTACTCTCTTAGGAATGTGGTTACGCCCTCCAAACACAGAAATTGACGAGGCTGAATTAAGTGACGAAGAAATTGTTGGATGGGCTGCACCTGCTGATTCTCGGGCCGAGGGTGAACAAAATATCGCTATCGCTGAAATGGCCATGGAATCCCTAAGTGATGTCTCTGAATCAGAAAATGAATTAACAGGAGTTGAAGAAGTTCTCCATTCTGAAACGATAGAGGAAGATGATTCAGAACTTGATTGGGTTGATGAAAACCCACTATTTAGTCCCCCTGATGAGCCAAAGGATTGAATGCTCGACCATTCTCGGTAGTCCCATGGCAGTTGGATACGTACTCATCAATGTAAAACCAGGCTCCGAATTGGAAGTATATGATGCTATCAAAGCATTAGATATGGTTGAGGATGCAACTTTATTGTTCGGAGATTATGACCTCTTGGTCAAAATGACTGCAGATTCCATGAGTAGCATTGCTGCTGCGGTGGTTGAAAACATCCGTTCCATCTCGGGGGTAAATGACACAAAGACCCTCGCTGGTGCCGAACTTTGACGAAACAATCCAGCACCTTGATCTGTTTTTCAACCTCAATTCTTAGATCGAAGAGAGGTTGTTTCATAGTTTGAATTCCTGATTCCGGAGTATTGAGAAAGTAGTTTACCGGAAATCATTACAATGTTATTATTTAATCTCAGATTCTATTAACTCATTGAAAATCCGTAAACGATAGACCTCTAGCCTATGCATGTATTGCCATTCGCAATGGGGTACGGAACCCTCAATGTGGCGCAGTACTGCGTTTAGACGGGGAAACGCTTAAATAAGCAACGAGTAGGGGTGGGAGTCACCGAGGTTATCTGAAATGAGTAAGAAATATTTCGTCCTGATGGACGGCGGAAATGATACGAGCCAAGTGTTCGCGAGCAAGCAACCTAGGGGCGCAGCCCTGAAAGCAGCTAGTCGCGGAGAGACAGACATCCACTTGCGTGAGCGTGGCGGTGGAGGCCGTGTTCACGTATTCAATGGATGGAGAGAGCAGGTCCCAAAACCTGCAAACGGCCCAGCGTGGCTACCTGACAAGGTCTGGAAGGCCAATGTCAAGAAGATACGCGTGGACCACCTCTGATTGATGTCAAATCACTTGATGAACTACACAAGTAATGCGAACAGCCCGTTTGAGGGGAGATTAATTTCCCCTCAGGCGGGCCATTTTTTTTTAAATCAATCACTTTCTAAGACCGACTTTCTTGGCAACCCAAGCGATTGGATCATAATATTCAGTGACAATCCTCTCCTTCAGTGGGATAATCGCATTATCAGTGATATTAATGCCAGCAGGACATACGTCAGTACAGCAACGGGTGACGTTACAATATCCAATACCATATTCATCTTTGATTGATGCTAATCTGTCCTCAGTATCTAGTGGATGCATCTCCAAGTTGGCTAATCGGACGAAGAATCTTGGCCCAGCAAACTCGTCAAACAATTTGTGCTCACGTAGAACGTGGCAGGTGTCAATACAAAGCATACACTCGATGCAAGCCCTAAATTCTTGAACTCGGTCTGCTTCATTTTGCTGGAATTTCCAGTCAAACTCTGCTGGGCCCGCGATGGGAGTGATTTTCTTATTCAACTCATAAGTCCAAGAAACATCAACCACCAAATCTTTGGTTAGTGGAAATGCTTGCATTGGTTTAACCAATACCGGTTGACCTGGAGGTGTCTCTTCCTCAATATCTGACATTCTCGTCATACACATCAAACGCGGCTTACCATTTACTTCAGCAGAACACGAACCACATTTGCCAGCCTTACAATTCCAGCGACAGGATAGGTCTGGCGCATGCTCTGCCTGAATTTGGTGGATTACGTCCAATACCACCATGCCTTCATCCATCTCAACGGTGTAATCAACCATCTCACCACAAGGTTCGCCATCCTCATCAGGCTCACCACGGAAGACTCTGAAGGTGACATCTTTGCTCATCTTACTCTTCCTCCTCATGTAAGTCTGATGCATCAAGTAAATCCTTCAAATCGTCGCGTATTGTGGGATAAGTTCTGTGTTCTAGAACCATTTCACCTTTCTCACCCATCATGATTACACTGTTTATTTTACCCCAATTACTGTGGTCAGGGGTTGGGAAATCTTCGCGGGTGTGTCCACCTCTACTCTCTTCCCTAGCCAATGCCGCCATGGCACACATCCGGCTGATGTCAACCATGGCATTGATTTCCAGTGCTTGATGCCAACCAGGGTTGTAGATTCTACTACCACCAGGAGATGTCGTATTTCCGCGTGCGGCAAATTCATTGAGGTCATCTAATGCTTCAGTGAGTAAATCCTTAGTGCGGATTATACCCACTTTTTCCTGCATCATTTTACGTAATTCATTCACCACCTTTGCAGGATTCTCGCCGCCTTCCCTACTGAAAGGCGCTAAAGTTTCAACAACTACTTCGTCTATTTCTGACTGAGATATTTCTTCCCAACCATCCATCTCCGCTGCAGCCCTTGCAGAGTATTCTCCGGCTCGCTTGCCAAAGGTGATTAAATCAGAAAGTGAATTCCCTCCAAGTCTGTTGGCACCATGCAATCCAGTGGCTGCTTCGCCAGCAGCATACAAACATTGTACTGTTGTTTCCTGAGTTTTTGGATCTACTTTGACCCCACCCATCACATAATGTGCGGTAGGACCGACCTCCATTTGTTCGGTTGTGATGTCAACTCCAGCTAGTTCTTTGAACTGATGGTACATGCCTGGCAACTTTTTCCTAACCTCCTCTTCATCTCTCCAAGAGATGTCAAGATAAGCACCACCGTGTTCACTAGCACGTCCTGCTTTAATCTCAGAATTAATAGCCTTAGCAACAACATCTCTTGTAAGAAGTTCCGGAGGTCTTCGCTTTGTGGCCAACTTGCCATCAATCACCTCTTGCACCCATTCAAGGGACTCTGATTCAGTATCAGCAAATTCAGGCTTGTACATTTCGGGGACATAGTTGAACATGAAGCGCTCTCCTTCAGAGTTAGTCAACATGCCACCTTCACCACGTACTCCTTCGGTCACCAAGATTCCTTTCACAGATGGCGGCCAAATCATTCCAGTGGGGTGGAATTGAACAAATTCCATATCACCCATTTCCGCACCAGCCCAGTAAGCCAGAGCATGTCCTTCACCCGTATACTCCCACGAGCCAGAGCAAACTTCCCAGCAACGGGTAATCCCACCTGTGGCAAGAACCATTGTTTTCGATTTGAAAATGTGCAGATTACCATCGGCTCGGTTGTAAGCAAAACAGCCCGTTGCCTTGCCATCTTTTGTGAATATTTTTCGCACGGTGTATTCCATGAATACGTCCATCCCGCTGTGAACCCCCCTCTCTTGTAGAGTTCGAATCATCTCAAGACCAGTCGCATCCCCAATGTGGGCAAGTCGAGGATAGGTGTGTCCACCGAAGTTCCTTTGATTGATCAATCCGGCTGGTGTACGATCGAAAATCGCACCCCACTGCTCAAGTTCCCGAATTCTGTCGGGAGATTCTTTCGCATGAATCTCAGCCATTCGCCAATCATTGAGGTATTTACCTCCCTTCATGGTGTCACGGAAATGTGTTTGCCAATTGTCACGTGGGTCAGCATTTCCTAATGCTGCTGCAGCCCCACCTTCTGCCATTACGGTATGTGCTTTCCCAAGCATAGACTTGCAAATGATTGCCACAGT
>CAUZNH010000140.1:0-4084 GCA_963581345.1 Candidatus Thalassarchaeaceae archaeon
TGTGCTTCTGCTGAAGTGCGGGCTTATGCTTTAGACGCGCTCAAAAAAGAAATAATGGGGCCAAATTGGAAAGGCTTTGAAATCTCTGGCTCGATTATTCTAGATCCTGACGAGTGGACTACTGAGAACGAGATGATTACCCCCTCATTGAAGGTCAAGCGACGAGCATTATTTGATCGCCACCAAGCAGATATTGATGCTCACAAATGACATCAATTTAATGCTCGAAAATCGCACAATCTACGGCTCAGTTAATTGCCTAGAAAGCAATGAAGGTCAGTCAAGTTGGTCGCCATAACGCCATTGTTGGAACATTGAACCAACTATGATGCAGACTACAATGGCATTAAATCCTCGAACAAGTGATTTTGCTTCAATTATCGGGTCACTCAAATTTTGTAATAATTGCTGGCGGCCGTAGGCCGCCAAATAGGAGATATGATGAGCAGAGGCTGAATCGGACTACTCATGGTAAGTGAGGCCGGTGAATCTACTGAAACTACCTCAGGCTCCGCCAAAGCCCCAACTCCGTCCCCTCGCAGGGTTGTTACTGCAGCCTCTTTATTTGATGGTCACGATGCTGCAATTAATGTAATGCGGAGACTAATTCAAGCCGCAGGCGCCGAAGTAATCCATCTTGGTCATGACCGCTCAGCCCAAGATGTTGCAAATGCCATTATCCAAGAAGATGCCCACGCAGTTGCCCTTTCATCCTATCAAGGCGGCCATGTAGAATACTTCACTTACATCCGCCAAATATTAGATGATGCTGGCCGTGATTATGTCAAAATCTTCGGTGGCGGAGGAGGTACCATAACGCCAATTGAAATGCGAGATTTACATGAGGCTGGAATAACGAAAATTTACTCCCCAGACGATGGAAGGACCCTCGGTTTAGTTGGTATGATTGATGATATGATGGGGAAAACCAATGACCTTGACTTGCTTGATGGAGGGAAACTAGACGAGTTGGCAGGGCCACTCACACCATCCGACCATGGGGCAATTGCAAGACTCATCACGTTAGCAGAAAATGGAGACAAAGCATCCTTCCAATCAGCACTGGATAAGTGCCGCTCACAACCGTCTGATAATCAGGCACCAGTGGTCGGTATCACTGGGACGGGTGGGTCTGGTAAATCATCACTCCTTGATGAATTGATGTTGAGAATAATTCGCGACTGTCCTGATTTGAAGGTTGCATTCCTTTGCACTGACCCAACTCGTAAACGAACCGGAGGGGCGTTACTTGGTGACCGAATTCGAATGAATGCGCTCTCCCATAGCAATTTTTTCATGCGGAGCCTTGCAAGTCGTGGTTCTGGTAAAGAAGTCAGTGACCGCCTTGAAGAAGCGATTTCAGTATGTCAAGCGGTGGGTTTTGACCTCATTTTCGCTGAGACGAGTGGAATCGGTCAAGCTGATGACGCCATTAGCAATTTAGTTGACCGTACTTTCTATGTGATGACTGCAGAATACGGGGCTCACACCCAACTAGAAAAAATTGAGATGCTCGATGTTGCTGACTTGGTTGTAATCAACAAATTTGAGCGACGAGGTGCTGTTGATGCACTACGTGCGGTTCGCAAACAAGTGCGCAGAAACCGTAACCTGTTTGGGATAAGCGATAGTGAACTACCTGTATGTGGGACAATCGCTAGCCAATTTGCTGACCCTGGAGTTGACGACCTTTGGTTTCGTCTTTCCTCACTGATTATCCTCGCTGATGGCAGTAATCCAGATGCCAGCAAACCTTCCCTCCCTGAATCAGGAATGCCAGAGCCAAGGCACATCATCCCACCTGAACGAGTGAACTATTTGGCAGAGGTTTCCGCAACTGTACGAGATTACCACACCCGAACCTATGGTGAAGCCGGGAAAGCTAGACTTGCACAACAACTCGCTGAATCGGCAAATCATCTCGATACGATTGGAAAAAGTGACGCAGCAGAAGAAATAAGGCAGGAAGCAACAGAAATCCTGCAAGATCTACACCCAACTGCACGAATGCTTCTTGAGCAATGGCCTGACAAAGTTGACACATATGATAGTGGTGAATACTCCTACGATGTACGAGGAAAAACATTCTCGGTTCCAACGAAAACTGAATCTCTTTCTGGCTCGAAAATACCTCGGGTTGCCATACCACGAACTGAGGATAAAGGGGCGCTCTTGAACTGGTTACGCAAGGAAAATCTACCAGGTAGTTTCCCATTTACTGGTGGTGTTTTCCCATTCAAGAGGGCTGATGAGGACCCAACGAGAATGTTCGCTGGAGAAGGCCCTGCAAGTCGAACAAATTCTCGCTTCCACCTATTGAGTGAATCCTCACCTTATGCCCGTCTATCTACCGCTTTTGATTCGGTAACATTGTACGGGAGAGACCCAGATATACGCCCTGACATATATGGGAAAGTTGGTGAATCAGGTGTGTCAATATTTACTGTAGATGAAATCTCTCAATTATATGAGGGATTTGATTTGTCTGATAAAAATACCAGCGTTTCAATGACCATCAATGGCCCGGCACCGATTATTCTAGCGATGTTCTTTAATGCAGCAATTCGTCAACAAGAGGTCAAATTTGAAGAAAATAAGGGGCGGGAACCAACTGCTGAAGAAGCATCTGAAATCCGTAATGAGACTCTATCAAGTGTGCGAGGAACTGTTCAAGCAGATATTCTCAAAGAGGATCAGGCGCAAAATACCTGCATCTTTTCAACCGATTTCAGCCTGAAACTTATGGGGGATGTACAACAATTTTACATCGAAAATAATGTACGAAATCACTACTCTGTATCTATCTCAGGATACCACATTGCTGAGGCTGGTGCTAATCCAATTTCACAACTGGCTTTCACCCTTGCAAATGGGCTAACTTACGTTGAATACTACCGTTCACGTGGCATGGATATAGATGATTTTGCGCCCAATCTTTCGTTCTTTTTCTCAAATGGGATGGACCCGGAATATACAGTGATTTCACGGGTTGCTAGGAGAATTTGGTCAATTGCAATGCGGGATTTGTATGGTGGAAATGAACGCTCTCAAAAATGCAAGATGCACATTCAAACCTCTGGTCGTTCACTTCACGCTCAAGAAATGTCGTTCAACGACATTCGTACAACTCTCCAAGCATTGTTGGCTATCCAAGATAATGCCAATTCATTACACACTAATGCCTACGATGAGGCTGTCACCACTCCTACTACTGAATCAGTTAGAAGGGCTTTAGCAATTCAGATGATAAACAACAAAGAATTTGGTTGGAATAAATGTGAAAATCCAATGCAAGGGTCATATCTCGTTGAAGAATTAACAGATATGGTTGAAGAAGCAGTATTACGCGAATTTGAGCGAATTAGTGAGCGGGGTGGAGTCCTTGGAGCAATGGAAATGATGTACCAACGCTCAAAAATCCAAGATGAATCAATGTTTTATGAAGAATTGAAACATTCAGGAGAATTACCCCTTGTCGGTGTAAATATGTTTGAAAACCCTGATGCTGAAGCCTTTGATGAATCTGCGGCTGACTCATTTGACATGGAGCTAAGCCGAGCTACCCCCGAAGAAAAACAGGGTTGCCTCAACCGGCTTGATGAATTCCATGCTAAACACGCTGATACTGCACCTGCTGCATTAACCAAACTTCAGGAAGTAGCCCGCTCAGGCGGAAATGTATTTGCAGAATTAATGGAGACTGTTAAAGTCGCTAGTCTTGGCCAAATCACAGAAGCCTTGTTTGATGTGGGTGGCCAATACCGACGCAATATGTGAGGTGTTGTGTTGAAATTATTGCTTGGCAGTGGTGGCATCAGAAACCAAGAACAAGTGAAACTCTATCATCATGAAATGGCACACCATTTCCAAGGCATTGATGAAGTTCTTTTCGTTCCTTACGCGGGTAAAGACCACGACCATTACCTGCAACGAATCCAAGATTTCAGCGCTCCTTCGGGGATAAAATTAGTTGGAATCCACCACGCTGAAGATCCAATAAAAGCAGTAGAAGAAGCGAAAGGCATCTATGTTGGTGGAGGTAATACCTTCCTTCTGACTCGTGACCTTCACGAAAAGGGAATCA
>CAUZNH010000141.1:0-4081 GCA_963581345.1 Candidatus Thalassarchaeaceae archaeon
GATGACCACGCATACATGACTGCAATTCTAGAAGTCCATGAGTGAGGTGATGATGATGCAAGTAAATAAGAAAATTATCGCTATCGTCTCAGTACTAATGGTTGCAATGTTGTTGGCCCCTAGTTTGCAAGCAAGGCCAATTGGTATCTCTAATGTTGAAACCGGGTGTTCTTGTCACTCCGGAAGCCCTAGTAGTGATGTATCAGTATTTATGGCACTCGGAAATGGTAGTGCACTGCCTGACACATACAACGCCGGTGAGACTTATTCATTCCTAGTTGGTTTTACTGGTGGCCCTGGAGATGTGGCTGCCGAAACTCAAGAGAACATGGGTGGGTTCAATCTTGTTGCATCAAAAGGAACCCTCGCATCAGCCGATAACTCAACCCAAATAATGGCGGGACAGTTAACCCACACTGATTATGGTAATGACCAAACCTCTTGGACGGTTGAATGGACTTCTCCTGCGAGTGGGGCCTCAAGTTTTACCTTGACTGTCAATTCAGTTAATGGTAATGCAGACGGTGGCGGAGGAGGGACATCTGGTGATGCATGGGCTCAGTCAACCTTCACTATGAGTCCAATGGGTGGAGGAGCTGAACCTCTCGAAGATGCTAATGGACTCACAGTTCTTTTCTCTGCGATTATTTTGGTAATGTTGTTACTGTTTGTCGCTATAGCCTACGTCTTCTACAGAACTAATCCTGAAGGATTTAGTTGGTCTGCTTTTGCTCCATGGCTTGCCGAATGGTTGACCAGTACAGACCACAAAAAGATTGGGACTCTCTACTTCGTGGCTGGTCTCTTTTACTTCGTAGTTGGCGGAGTTCTTGCGCTATTGATGCGAACTCAGTTAGCAGTTCCTGGTAACGATTTCTTAACCAAAGATGAATACAATCAATTCTTCACATTGCATGGAACAATAATGATTTTCTTAGCGGCAATGCCCATGATTAATGGATTTGCTAACTGGATTGTCCCCCTGCAAATTGGCGCCAAAGATTTGGCGTTCCCAAGAATCAACGCAATGGCATTTTGGCTTAACCCGGTTGCATCTGTCCTAATCATGAGTGGGATTTTCTCAAGTAACGCCGCTGATGTTGGCTGGACTGGATATCAACCCCTCACGTCATGGGTTGGAACTCATCCGGGAGCGACCATGTGGCTTGCTGGTCAAATTATGCTGGTCGCGTCATCAACCCTCGCTGGGATTAACTTCATTACCACAATTGCAGGAATGCGTGCACCTGGTATGGGTTGGATGCAAATGCCTCTTTTCACTTGGTCAATTCTAGTGTCTATCATGTGTTTGTTCATATCAATTCCAGCCTTTGGAATTGGTTTGATTGAAGCCCTTCTCGATCGTACGGTAGCGACGGCGTTCTTCAATGTCTCAGCAGGAGGCGACCCGGTTCTTTGGAGTCACTTGTTCTGGTACTTTGGTCATCCTGAAGTTTATGTGGTTATTTTACCTGCTTTCGGCATCGTGTCAGAAGTATTGGCTACGAGTGCAAGAAGAGCCATCTTTGGCTACCGCTCAATGGTTTACGCGCTCGCGGGAATTGGATTTGTATCATTCATTGTATATGGCCATCATATGTTGACCAGTGGAATGTCTCCCGCTCTGCGTTTCGTGATGATGCTTACGACAATGGCTGTTGCAGTTCCGACAGGGATTAAAATTTTCAATTGGCTGAAAACCATGCATCGCGGCTCACTAGTTTACCGTACTCACACTTTGTGGGCTCTAGGATTTTTGATCACCTTCACATTAGGTGGAATCTCTGGAATGTTCTTCCCAGCAATTTCAATGAATACTCATTTGCACGAGACATACTTCGTAGTTGCTCACTTCCACTATGTGCTGGTTGGAGGAGTTGTATTCGGCCTATTTGCAGCGATTTACTACTGGTATCCAAAGATGACAGGACGGATGTTAGATGAACGACTTGGAGTCATCCATTTCCTTATTGCCTTCATCTCCTACAATGGAATTTTCTGGCCTATGCACAAGTTAGGACTTTGGGGAATGACTCGCAGGCACCACACATACTTCTTACAGGCAAATGAATACAGTGATGTGATTGGAACTCTACCTCCTGAAGCAGCAGGGTGGAATATGTTCATTACAATCAATGCTTTCATCTTCGGACTTTCTTCTGTATTAATGATAATTAACATGATAGTATCTCTAATCAAGGGTCAAAAAGCACCAGCTGACCCATGGGGTGGTTGGTCGTTTGAGTGGCTCACCACTTCCCCACCACCAACGCCATCATTTGACGAGATTCCAACTCTAATTGATGTCAATGTTTACGAGGAAAAGGAACCAAACTGGTTGATGCGAATGATGGTGCCTGATGACCAAGGGGAGGTGAACAATTGAGTTACGGCGAGGATGACGAACATCACGGAAGTGCGTGGGGACCTCATGACTGGAGTCATGGAGCACCTCACAATAGTTGGGCGCCAATCATCGTATCACTTGGGATAGGAGTTTTCCTATTCGGATTTGCGTCTACATTCGCAATGAATAACACGATGGACAATACCATCTACAGTGCTGGCTCACTACCAATAGTTCTTGTTGGGTTTGCAATAATACTCTCAGGGTTCCTAGTATGGTGGCGCCAGGACCTTTCGTTTGATGGACACTATGAACCGAAATCCGCTGGAGTGCCATTCAAAAATATTGACATTCGCAAGGTTGGTATTTGGGTATTCTTAATGTCTGAGATGATGGTTTTCTCATCCTTGTTCTCAACCTACATACGGTATAGACTTGGTACAGAATCATGCCAAGCAATTCTTGACAACCATTCTACCTTCTCAAACGGTGTGCCATTCACCCCTGGTGATGCTTGCTGGATTCCAGCATCTTACTTCATCGCTGGAAGCCACTCAGAATCGTGGACCCTTTCACTCGGTGGATTTGGACTTCCAGATACACTAGTCCCAGGAGCAATCAACACCTTCGCCCTGATCATTTCTTCCTTCACTGTGGTAATGGCCCTCCAGACCGCTAAGAGAGAAGATATGGATGCTGACGAACGCAGTCGAAAAGTCCGCAACTATCTTGCAGCAACTCTAGTGCTTGCAACCTTGTTCCTAACATTGAAGATGGTTGAGTGGTTCATTGGATTCAATATAGGACCATTCCATGCACCTAGCCTAATGGAAGATGGATATACTATCCACAACACTGCCTACCCATTTGCTGGCTCTGGACATGGTGAAGAACACCTTACTGCCAATTTACGTCTCTCAGCAAGTACCTTCTATGTCGCTACTGGTACCCACGGTGCTCACGTTTTCGGTGGGATGGTTGGGCTAAGTTACATGACCTTCAAAGCACACAAGGGTGGGTACTCACCAAGTAACGCAGTATCGATTGAGTACTTCGGTCTGTATTGGCATTTCGTGGATTTGGTTTGGGTGTTGGTTTTCCCAGCATTTTATCTGTATTAAGGAGGAAATAAAATGAGTCATACAATATTTGGAAAAGACGCTTACAATATGAATTTCGCCATGCTGATGATTCTAACTGTAATTGAAGTTGGAGCTGTTGCTGCATCTGTACAAGAAATGATAACATCTCAAATGATTATTTTTGTGCTTGTATCAATTGGAGTTGTCAAATTTCTTGGCATCGCTTTCATTTTCATGCACCTTAGAATGGAAGAGGACAGTAACATTTTGACAATGACTGCGCTTTTCCCTGTCTTCTTCATTGGAATTATGATAGCAGTGATTGCATTGACTAGCCCTGCTTCACCTGATTCATTACCTGCATGGTGCAGATTCTGGTAAAGTAACCACGCGAAGACTCGTGCTGGTTGTATTTAGGCGCGAACAGAGGGATGACAACCCTGCTCCAAAAGACTCACTGCTCTCCATAGCAAAAGCACACACTTGGGGGCTTTGATGCTCTCAAAAAAGAGGGAGGGGGGTCAGCGCATAGGGAGTTCATTCGTCCTTACAAAAGGCATTAGGTTAGCACCCCCACGCCTAAGCATGGCTTGGGCAGTAATGACTCTTGATTATGATGTGAGGCCATCCGATGAAGAGATTGATGAATCAA
>CAUZNH010000142.1:0-4050 GCA_963581345.1 Candidatus Thalassarchaeaceae archaeon
TGGTGTGTCTAAACAATCGTCGTTTTCATTTGCAATTCCGTCTGCATCATTATCAAGAAGTGTATCGCATCCATCGGCAGTTTGGTCATTATCAATGTCAATATTGTCATCAAATCCAGCGCATTTGTCATCAACATCTGCTACTCCATCACCATCAGAATCAATGATGTTATCACATCCGTCGGCAATTTCATCCCCATCTACATCAACGCTGTCATCATGTCCTGCACAGGTATCATTAGCGTCGGAAACGCCGTCATTATCTGAATCCACAATATCATCACAACCATCTGGTTTTCCATCTGCATCAACATCCACATTGTCATCATGACCAGGGCATAATTCGAATGAATCGGCAACACCATCGCCATCTGAATCAATAATAGCATCACATCCATCAACAATTCCATCTCCATCAACATCAATTGTATCATCATAACCCATGCATTCATCATCAGCATCAGCAACTCCATCAAAGTCGCTATCAACAATGTCATCACAGCCATCAGGAACTCCATCTTGGTCTACATCAATAGCATCATCAAAGCCTGGACAGAGGTCTGCAGTATTGTTGACTCCATCTCCATCATTGTCAATCATTGAGTCGCAGCCATCTGGGATTCCATCTAAGTCTACATCAATGCTATCATTAAATCCTTGACATTGGTCCAAGTCATCTGTTACACCGTCATTGTCAGTATCTTTCTGACTTGCAGAACAGCCTTGCCATGGGGGTTCTGTATCAACAGTCTCGTTAGCAGGTGTTGCTGGACAATGGTCATTAGGATTGAGGATTGTATCCCCGTCATCATCTCTCTGTTCCCAAGCACAACCGTTTGCATCAATATCAGTCATGCTGGCAGTAGTATTTGCGCAGTTGTCATTTGGATTCAAGACGCTATCAGAATCTTCATCTCTCTGTTCCCAAGAACATCCATCTGCGTCTAATCCGGTAAATCCAACAGGTGTGTTAAGACAGAGGTCGGTTGAATCATGAACTCCATCATTATCTGCATCAACCCATACTCCATTCACATATTTCCAAGAGAGGAGGGGGCCGCCAAATAAGTCGAGAGGATATCCCCATTCACCAAGTACCACGGTTTCGTCGAGTTCACCCGCATCATTCCAATATTCAACCTCTATACCGGTAATTGAGGTTGGACCACTTCCACTGCTATCCGCTAAATTATAGCCGGGGCTCTGAATAGTAACTTCTCTTGTAGCATTCGCGGTTTCATTTTCCTCCTCAAAATCACTACCAGCATCATTTGAGGTGGAAGGGACCCAATTACCGCCTCCAGCGTTATATTCATCATTTGACTCTGAAGTCCAATTGCTCCATTCCTTTTCATTTTCAGACCAGATATCCCCTACGGTAATGTTTTCTTTGTAGGTAGTAATGTATGTTTCAGATGTAGTATTGTCCCAACTTGTTGAACGGTACATGTCTTCATTCCCGCCCTGTTCCTTCATCCACATCCGAGAATGTCTACTATCCTCGCTTTTCTCCCAGCCAGTGTAGGTAGTTGGAATGAAATCAGTGAAACCCATTGACATATTCATCATAAGCATCAAATTATCAGTGTCATTGTATGCGGTTACATTCATTTGATATGATATTGATGATCGGTGACATAGGCCAATGTAGGCCGGGAATGAACAGTAGGCATCACCCAGTAAATCAACCCGGAAATTTGTGTCCCAATTCACTTCAGCCCGGTCAAAATCACTGCTATTTTCCATATTAGAGCGAATTTCTTCACTTATGACTGAGCCATTAAAGATGGCAAAATCCCCAGCACTAAATGTCCAATGAACATTTGGATTTACAACAACTAAATGAGAACTTTTTTCTGCTGAGTTTACTGATTTTTCATTTTCAAGTTCAACATCAATTGGTTGCAGCAGCGGGCTTAGCGCGGCAAGTGGCAGCATTAGAAATAGAATGATTTGGGTCATTTTCATGTATTTAGCCACAAATGCTTCACATATTAATCTCTCGCAAAGTGTACTTTGACACATTAGCCTTGAAATGGAGGTGTTTGTCGGACAGGTATGGCCAGTGATGGGGGTGACTTGCGTGTATGCGTGATTATCCCCAGTTTAAGAAATGCTGAGGAGTTGAGTATCGCACTTGATGGATTGGGGAATCAAACTTGGCCAAGTGAGGAGGCGAGAAGCTCCGGTGCAACTTTTGAGGTTGTTGTTGTTGGCCCGAGTGGTGACCCTGGGCAAGCAGTTGCTGAGTCACATGGTGCCCGTTTCATTGATGATGCTGGTTCACGCACGCGTGCGGACGCGTGCAATGTAGCGTTAGCAACTGTTGATTGTGATATCGTGATGTTCACTGATGACGATGTTTGGGTTGAATCTGATTGGGTTGAGAAGTTAGTGCGCTGGTTTGAGCGCGAAGAAGTTGCCGGAGTTGGTGGGCCTAACTTCGCCCCTGCAGATGAACGCTCAACATTTTGGCAACGAGTTATTGATGTCACATTTTGTTCAAAATGGGTTACTGCTGGTACCAATTATGGGAAGCGAGGAACAGCTGACTTGGAGCCAGCCGAGCAACTCCCCGGCGTCAACGCCGCCTATCGCAAGTCAGTTTTGGACGCCGTTGGCGGTTTTGACAAAGGTGCAATCGGTTGTGAAGATGCGATGCTAGATCACCGCATTGAGCAAGCAGGTTACAAATTGTGGACAGACGGCTCAGCCATTATGTGGCATCGTCGCCGCAATCCTGCTCGCGTCCGAAAGCAAATTCAGAATTATGGGTTAGTCAGAATTCTTGCAAGTGAGGTCCATCCCGGCATGAAGGCATGGAGTCACACAGCGGTTGGATTCTTTCCCGTCCTCGCACTATTCGGTATTGGGGCATTCGTTTATGGTGCTATGAGTGGTGGCCTTGCGTGGCCAGAATTCTGGAATATTTCTCCTTCAGTTGTGCCCTTTGGTTGTCCTAGAACTGCGGTTCACCTACCTGTTAGTTTAGGCTCTCTCTATGTGCTCCTTTGTTGGGCTGGAGCAGCCAAAGGTAACTCGCCAAGCCGAACTTTTGCAACCGTTCTAGTTGCTCCAATAATGACATTCCTGCTTCACTGGTCTTATGGGTCAGGAGTTCTCAAGGCGTGGTGGAGAATCTATATTTCAAAGAAACCTGGACTGCAAGTTGATGACAAGGACCGCTCTTGAATCACATCTTTTCCATTGAACTACCATCACTTGAAACACGATAAGATGCAGTTTTTGGCCGCCAGACAAATCCACTAGCAAGGCTGATGAATATCCCTCCACCAATGATGTTGGTCCAGTTTCCTGTCAGATATTCTGATGATGCAAAATTGTATGCCCACAAAATCGAAGGAATAATTCCGACAAAAAGAGTAAATAGAATTTCTCGGATGAAGAATGGTCGTTTATCTTCCATCGGTAATCTTGGGGGTTTGTTTGATATTTGCGGTGCGCGCACAAGTCGAGTAACTTCCTTTTCTTTCATAGCCTCAGGGATTTCTGTAGAGTAACTAGTTTTGTGGCCCTCTTCTCCCCACTTTTTCATTAGGTTCAGTTTTACTTTGTAATTTGTTTCACGTGGATACCCATCACATCTCTGTTCCCAGAAACCTGTTCGTGGGCGTTCGTCCGCCAGTTTTTCCCACGAAATATCATTCTGTTCAACTAATCCTTGGGCGTGAGCAAGCAACCATTCACCTTCTGATGGTGGTCTTAACCCATCTTGCTCAAACTGTTCTTTATCAATACCACTCAGTTTGAGCAGGCCATTGAGAGGATAAGCGTCTTTAGAGATTTCAAATGTATAATCAATGCGAACCTCGTGACGAGGGTGGTATTTGATAGGATGGAAAGAGAGGCGTCCATCGTCACTCCCAAGCCAAACTGAACCAGGCTTAACGGTCAGCCACTCAACATGGCTTTCCTTAGCCGTCATGACGGGTAGCCTCACCTGTTGTTTTGTCAAGTTCCCCTGTTTGAACAGCCCACAAGTCGGCATAAACTCCATCTTGTGCGATAAGTTCGTCGTGAGCACCACGT
>CAUZNH010000143.1:0-4033 GCA_963581345.1 Candidatus Thalassarchaeaceae archaeon
CTCCCCCATTCATGAAATCAGCGTGTCCTAGTACACTCATGTTCCAGCCTTCCAGATAGTCATCAGCCCAATAGGTGCCTGGTGCGAAAACAATCCATTGTACATTGGAGAGATTCCCGCGATTTTCCATTTTCACACCATTGACCAGTTCATCTTGCCAACCTGAATCTGGTGCTCGCCAGTGTCCGGTAATGTTTCTTTGATCCACATCATCTATTCCGGTGTGGAAAGTATAGAGGTAGTGCATTGCCAATGTCCCATCATGAATGAAGAGGAAATCTTCCCCCTCTTCCATGTTATTGTCCAATACTTCAGCCGCGTCGTCTGTCCAGAATGTCTGTCCATGTATTCCTGCAAGTAGGGAAATAGGAATGATGAGCAGTATTCCAACAGCGAATACGGCACTCTTTTTCCCAGGGTTGTCTAGAGAAGGGATATCAGGGTAAAGATGCTTAAGATGTGCTAATAGCATCAGTATTGGAATCATGATGAGTGAGATATAGCGCCCATTATTACCCATAGTCCACATTACCCATGGCCAATCTGCGTTCCAAATTATTGATTCATAAGTCCACAATGCTGCGACATAAATCGTGATGGCTGTAGTGAAGCCGGCGATTGTAATCGCTAAGAACGTAGTCGGCATGTCTTCGGTATCAGATATTTTCTTCCAAGCAGAGCAAATAAAAGGCCAAATCATCATGCCAAATATTGAGTAGACTAGGACAATATCAAAAATTGAAACAATTAGGGCAAAGAAAAATCTTGGTGCATCCATTGAGATTACAGAGAGTGTTCCACCACCGCCAGTCGCTCCAATAATCAGCATGGATATTCCAACAACTGCAGAAGTCAGCAATCCGCCGCGTAGCGGATTGCGAGTTAGAGAGTGAAGTGATGGCAGGTTGATGTCAATCAGATGATATGCCAAAACTGCCAATCCAAAGAAGACTCCATACATCGGATTGATTCCCTTTAACATCATGATTCCCATCATGCAAATAGCGGATACAAAAGAACCACCAATGCGGTATTCAATCCCTTTCTCAGCAACTAATTTTGCATTGATTAAAACTATCAGCACAACAAACATTGCAATAGTTGGTTCAGCATAGGCTCGTCCTGTTGAGAAAACAAATGTTGGATAAATTGCAATCAAGGCTGCTGCCCTCCCCCCATTTCCTTTAGAGAACATTCCGTATGCAACCCCGCCAAGTCCAATTAGCAACAAGGTGAGTGCAATAGCCAACCCTCTGACACCCATTTCTCCAAGAGATGATGGGGCTAGAGATAGATCCCATTCTCCACTAGTCGGAGCGTATGCTGGGTCACTTGCTGAATTATCAATTGGTCGTGTGTGACCCCAAACAAGGCTTCCTTCATCATCTTCAGCAAGATGTGCATGGGTATCTACTCCGAGTTCACTAGAAAACGCAGTAAACACATTGAGCAGGATTCCACCAATCAGCAACCATTTCCAGAACTGTTTGCTATCAACAAATGACCACCAAGCCGTTGCCGATTCATCGGAAGAATCGGCTACATCTGTTGCTTCCACAATTCTAGGCTGAGGTTAGACTGCAATTGAGCCTTCGGCTCAATCAGAAATCAAAAAGTGAGGTTTGCCCACCTGAACGTAATCTGCCAGCGGCTTCCATTCGGTTGAGTGCTCTACCTATTCGGCGCTCAGAGAAATCATGGCCATCAACTAGCATCTCTCGCAATCCCTCCTCATCACACATTCTTTGTTGGGGAAGTGGTTCATCAGAGGTTGGGTGATTAAGGAAAATCTCCCTTATCTCCTCAAGTCTCTCTGGTATTTCCTTGTCTTTTGCCGCACATACTTCCTCAATTGTACCAAATTCACGAATCAGTTTGAGGCCAGTTTTAGGTCCAATTCCTTTGATTCCAGGGTGGAAATCGGTACCAACCATGATGCCAAGGTCAACTAGTTGTTCGTAAGTTAGCCCGTTCTCATCCAAAAGTTCCGCCAAGACGATACGCTCTGCGTGAACTATCCTTCCGAACCTTCTCGTGCCGTGTGAGGAGAGGTTTCTGACCATTACTGGCGCCCCATAGAGTAGTGTATCCCAATCTTGGCTTGATACTGCATCTACATCCCCCCGAGCACATCTAACCGCAGCAGCGCCTTCAGCTTCCATTGGTGCTTCGATGTTAACAATTCCAAGCAGGTCCAACATCGCACGTGTTTCAGCAACCATCTCACGAGTGTAAGAAACAATTTGTGAGCCAAGTTTTTGTGCTGTGGTCCAATCTTCATCAGCAACTGCCCTGTCCCATTTCTCCCTCGCACCATCTTTACGAGATTTCCGGCTTGCTAATGTTTCCATTTTCAATTCGTGTGGTCTACCATCAAACACAAAGACGGGGTCAATTCCAGATTCTATCATCACCGTTGCCCTGTCAAGAAATCCCATTAGATGTGATACTGGGTGGCCATTGGAATCAGTTAGAGGTCCACCATCAGCACCTTCTCCACGTTTGCGAAGACTGGTGATAAATTGGTAAGCGAGAAGAAAAGCATCGACAGCAACCCGCTGTCCGTTGAAGTCAGATAATTCAACTGGATGTGGCGTGGCTAAGTCCCTCAGGTTACATCCCAAGGAACGACACCCCCTCACAAATCGTCGTCATCAAAGTCGAAGTCGTCATCATCAAAATCTTCTTCGTAATCATCATCATCTAAATCATCTACATTCCCAGACCTTGCTGGACGGCGCGCCCTAGTCCATTGAAACAAGCCAACTCCACCTAATATAAATCCAAGTAATGTCATTAGAAGTGGATAATTTTGCCAAGTGTATTTTACTCCAACTACTTCCACATTTGTATCACCATTAATGTCTTTCTCAGGTATGACCCAGCGGCCCCCAAAGGTGTCATCCTTGACCCAAAATTGGTTTCCTTCATCGCCCGGTACTGCCCATTGTGGAACCACGCGAGACTCCCCAGCACTGTCTGTGGCATTTATCATTTTGACATTGAGAATAATTGCTGAACCTGGTATAAGGTCGACATCAGTCATTGAAAAGTAAAGTTGGACATATTCCCGACCTCTTGAACTGCTTTCTGCGGGGTCACTAAGAGTTTCTGCAGACGATTCAAACCCTAAACCGTAATGCCATCCATTCATCTCCAAGTCCCTAGCTCTGTACACCATATCGTATGGAATGTAAACTTGGAACTCAGTTCCAGCTGTTAATTCACCTAAGAAAGTGCCATCTCTTTCTTGCATTGCCGCAATATCATCTATCGAGTACACATTTGGATCTGATTCATCAACTGCCGTTGCCAACGCAACTGGTCCAGAAATGATAGGTATGATTGTGAATGATGCAATCATTCCGATACCAACTAATACCACTGTAAGTACTTTGTAGATTCCAGTTGGTGGCATCAAGAACATGATTCCAGCGACAATACCAATGCTAACTAGTAGCATGAGAATTGGTCCGCCAATTCCGCTTTTCGCAACTTCTTGTGTTGTAAATCCGGCAGTTCCAACAGCGTATGGTGAAACGTAATCCTTCCCTTCCTCCAATTCAAGTCCTGGAACTTCCTCTTCGTAAGGTGGTAGGACTGGCACAATCATCTCAAAATTATCGCGACCAAGAGAAAGGGTGTAACTATCAGTGATACCGCTTGATTTAGTAAATTGGAGACGAATCCCGAATACTTCCCCGCCTTCTAATTCATCAATATTATGGCCCTCAAATGAATATGTGTAGATGTCTCCATCCACTTCATCAGGACCAGCAAGTGTAATTGACGTCATATCGGCTAATCCATTTTGTGCACCTATTCTGAGTGTCAATGTCACCTCTTTGCTGCAACCACTACAATTGATTGCAAGGTTTAGGGTGCCAGTAATAGGTTGTTCAGCATCAATTCCTGTTGCATTTTCATTGGCATCAGTGCCATCAAATGTGAATTCTCTAATTCCTCCTCCTGCATTGGCATCACCAAATAAATTCCCCTCAAAGAAACTGGTGGCAGATTGTCCGTCATTTGA
>CAUZNH010000144.1:0-4000 GCA_963581345.1 Candidatus Thalassarchaeaceae archaeon
CCCGATGGTTCTGATGCCGAGGAGTAATCCTCTAGTTGAATAATAATTCGCGCACTGAGTTCTGCTTGTACTCCCTCGCGAATTTTCTCAAGATGAAGAATTCGTTCATCCAGTTCTTTGGTTAGCCTCGTAATTAATCCGTTTTTCATTCTTCTCCAACGGTCATCAACATCTCTGCCACCTTGTTGTTGGCGATAGACTGCAGAGCGAATTTGTTCTCGCTCTCGTTCAATTCTTTCCATCCATGAGCGCTGAACATTATGGCGTAATTCGTCTAATAGAGGCGCTAGCCTTGCTCTTTCATCTTCTAATAGCCAACCATGAATCCTATCTAGAGCACTTTCCATAATTTCTTCATCGCTGTCATTGAACATTACCCGCTCAACTTCATTAAAAGACTTCCACGGGTAGAGTGGTTGGTTAGGAAGTGGCATGCCATGTTTGTCAAGTACGAGCCATCTCCGGACAGCGTGATTCGAGAGTCCAGCAACAATCCAATCAAGGCAGATTAGCGTACTTGCTTCATCCTCCCAATGTTTTGGCCTCATCGCTTTGAGTTGAGTAACTGGTGCAATCCCAGCAACTCTCCATCCACTGATGGTGGCATCTGGATTTGATTCCCCACCGATTGGTTCACGCAACCATTGGATAATTGGATGCCATGGAGCAAGCTGGACAAGGTCAGTTCTGTCCTTTGCCTCTTCTCTATCAATAGCAACTCCAATAATGTGGGGCCCTGCAGACCCTGCTAACATTTCAATACGTTTTTGCCATCCGCTAGTAGACCAATCGGGGAGTGATTTATCAGCACATCTTTGGGCTAATTCATCAACGCTATATTGACCTAGTTTCAAGTGCCAAAACCCATCGACTTTGTATACGCTTGAAGTTCGGTCTCGTTGCTTTAATCTTGCTTTTACCCAAGCAATTAATTGGGCCGGCTCAATACCCAACTCCATATTGATTGCATCTTCTCTCAACTGACGAATACCAGGGTCATTTCCGAGCCATTCACGCTCTTCCGTTGCACGTTCAGTTAACCATCGCTCACGTTTTTCGAGTAGCGTGTCAAGGCCGCCATCAACATTCGCAACTTCATCAGCATTGACAAGACTGTATCCGCTATGACCCAAACGCTTGGCGCGAGGATTGTTTAGTTCTGTTTGGGCGACAAGCCGCATGGCTTTACCAAGTAGTGGGTCAAGCATCCCAATTGAGTCCTCAAACAATCTGATTCGATGGAATAAGCGGCCTAGAATCGCAGCATCTATTGTTCCTTCAACTGCTAAGTTGAGGATTGTAATTACATCTGCTTCTTGACCGAATCTATCAAGCCTGCCAATGCGTTGTTCAATTCTCATTGGATTCCATGGTAAATCATAGTTCACAAGTCGATGACAATGCTGTTGGTCTAATCCTTCACTTCCTACTTCGCTAGATAGTAGCACATCAATTTCTCCATTAGCAAATAAATTGCGTAGAACCTCTCTCTCAAGCATTGGTGTTTGCCCACTCAGAACCCGACAATTGACGCCCTCTTCGGTTAATCGACGGTGTAGGTAGGCAAGGGTCCCGCGGAAGTGACTGAAAAGAAGAATCCCTCCCACTTGGTCCTCTTCAAGGGAGTTTAGCATCCACAATTTCATCGCTTCAAACTTTGAGTCTTCATCTCCTAGTTCTTCAGCCGCATCAATTAATTCGTCAAGGTCACCAAAGCGACTCAGAAGACGATGTTCTGCTTCTCGGATAGTACCATCTTCGGCTTCATCTTGACCTTCGGTTCCAAAATCAAAGGCCGCTCTTGCAGTTTGCCGCAATTGAGTTCGTACATGGGTAGAGAATGCTTGTAGGCAACTACTGGCCATTCTTTCGGGCACGACTAGTGCCCAATCAAACCGATCAGAATCGGGATTTCTCAATTGCATTAATCGCCAAGTCCAGCGTCTAGCAGCCTCATACAGTCTCCACTCAGCAGCACTCAAATTTACATCTAATGTAATAGCTTCTCGTGTTGCGAGGTGAAGGTCTAAATCTCGACGTCTTGTTCTAACAATTAATTCATTGAGCGGCCTTAGTTGGCGAATCAAATCAGCAACTTCCAACCGATTTGTTTGTAGATATTCATCTCGCCAACCAAGAGGGTCTGAGCAGATTTCAATCGCTTGAACCAGACGTGGATCATTGGTGAATCCAGGTGTCATATTCAGAACCTGCAGGGCTCTCAATGCCCCCTCAAGGTCTGGTTTAGTTTTCGCTGTTGCATTAAGTGCTGTATTCAGCATTTGCATAGGTCTCATGGTTGCTTGGAATGAGATAAAATCAGGCCATCTGTCAGGCGCCAAAAGTGAAAGTTGTATCCACAATTCTTCATTTGAGAGGTTGACAGGGGTTGCTGTTAGGAACAGTGTTTGTCGACTATGTAAGGAAAGAATTTGAATTGCGTCGTGTAATCGACTACGAGGATTTCTACAATGATGCGATTCATCAACAATTGTCAGAAGAAGGTCAGGAATCCCCTCCTCCATCAACTCTCTCAACAATTTTGATTGTCTAAAAATCCCATGGCTAGTGACTACAACGAGTGATTCCCCTTCACGAATTCTGTCCAAAGATTGGCGTAGTTTTTTACCAGTATTTGCTTCAAATCCATCAAGGTCACAACGGTGAAACATTTCTTGTAACCATTTCAGTCTTAGCCCACCCGGACAGATGATGAGAACCCCGCCAGTTTCACCCATAGCGTGAAGGCGGCGTAAAACATGTAATGCTGAGATAGTCTTGCCTAATCCAACTTCATCAGCAATTAGTAATCCATCCCAATTACTTGAGGCAAGCCTTGCTGCTGGAAGATGCTGATGTGGCTGGTCCATCCAGCGACCGAATTTTAACAATGGACACAAATCAGATGGTGGGAATCTAATATCCAAATCGTGGCGAATTAGATCCCATTCAGCAGCGCTCAATTTTGCGCCGCTGGCGTCTTCATTCCTGTTATCTAAATCGCTCAACAGTGTCCTACCGCAGAGCGACCGTTCTTGAAGATACGCGAATCAATACCCCGAAACGGCCAAAAAACAACATTTCCCTCAAACCGGCACTTCAGTAATAAATGCTACAAAATTAATTGTTTGTTATCCCTTGGTGGCTTACTTTGGTAATTTCACACCTTGTTCTTTGACTGTGTTTAGTACCACCATCGTAGTAGAACGTTCAACTCCTTCAGTAGATAGAACCGTTTTGGTGAAGTCATCCAAGTCATCCCTGTCACTCACCCGTGCGAATACCAAACTATCCATCTCACCAGTCACATCATACACCGCAAAAACCCGATGGTCGTTTGCAATCAAGCGCTGCACCGGGAGTAGTTCCCCTTTGACAATTCGTAACCCGACAACGACACTCATCTCCCAGCCAACTTTGTCAGCATCAAGAGTGACAGTATAGCCAGTGATGACACCATTTTCTTCTAATTTCCCAAGTCGATTTGACACAGTTCCTAGGGCAACGCCCACCATGTCAGCGAGCGCTCTCATTGAGAGTCTGCCATCTTCTTGAAGTGCTTCAATCAATTTATTGTCTGTTTCATCCAACTCCATTTTTCCACATCCGGAGTTTTCTCGCCCCACCGGAGGTTTTTGAACGTTGTTGACAATTAACTAACTTTTTTTAGTCAGATGACCACCATAACTAGGGTAAAACCAAGATTACCACAACATTTGGTGAGTGTGAAGGGTATTCACTCAATTTTATGAACTGGCAATTTGAGGTCAAGAACCCAACCACCTAGTTCTTCAACTTCAACTTCCCAATGAGTTTCAGCCTCATTGATTTCTTCTGTGCTTCTCAGTTTAACAGAGAAATTGCGACTCGTCCCGGCTGGAACTAATTGCTGCTTAGGCACTCTAGACATCTTCCAGGGCAATGTTGCGGATGCGCCTTTAATCGTCAAGTCATACTTACCTGCAGTTACTTTCACTTCAGCAATCCATTCCTTCTTGAT
>CAUZNH010000145.1:0-3991 GCA_963581345.1 Candidatus Thalassarchaeaceae archaeon
GTATCTTCAATTGGCCACACGTCCTCCTTTGAAACTCCAATATCAATTGGCGCGTTCCCCTCGCTTCCCATGATGCTCCTTCGGGCATATAGGTTGTATGTCTTTCCTACCCAGTTTGATAATGAAAACACCCCTATGGGGTGTATTGGTTAGAATTGAACAATTCTCAAAGTGCAAAGTCTGAGAAGTCTTCGTCATCAGCAATATCAGGACCACTATTGGTTGGTGGTTTAGGCTTCGGCTCAGGTTCCGGCTCTTTCGTGACAGCCTTTGTTTTGCGAACCTTACGTGTCTCGGATTTTGCTTGTGGTGTGTCTGACTTACTCATTGTCATTCCAGTATCAGGTTTGTCAGGTAACCCCTCTGCGATCTCAATTTTACCCCCCATCCTTGCCTTTTGACGTTCTTTGATGGTGTATTGCAATTCACGGAGAGACTCAGCCTCATCCATTTTTCCCTGCATGTCAACCGATTCTTCAGTTTCAATAACTCCAGAACTACTTGATGAGCGAACTGAATGAGCACTCGGCCTATTACCATCCCTCATAACGCTCTCAACATCAAAGTCATCAAGTTCAATAATCGGTTTTTCACTCAACTTTTCAGCCCTGACAACATCAGCTTTTGTGGCTTTGACTCTCTTCTTTTCTCCGCCCTCTGACTTTATTCTGCGCATATCATCTTTGACTTCTTTCTTGACTGTCTTCGCGGCTAGCATTTGTGCCTCAGTCATCAACTCACGAGCGCTTAATTTTGCTCCTCGTCGAATCAAACCACTTGCCAAGAAAAAGAGTAATGCAGCCCCCGCAATTGACCCAAGAAGAAATAGAGAGTAAATCCAACTACCGATAATTGGAACTGAATATGAGTTGTATGAATTTTCTTCATCAATCAAACCATGTTCACCAAGCGTCATTGATGTGACAACCATTGCGCCCTTAAAACCATCAATATTCGCTCCAGCATAAATCCGACAATCACCATCTTCTGAGACATGTACCTCATCATCACCCAAATATGGATGACTAATTAACCAGCCTTCAAGTAATATTTTTTGGTGCCAATCTAATCCTGCGAACCCATCTAGTATATTCTCATTGGCCGGAATCAATCCAACAATTGCCCAGCCGTCATGAGGAAATTTAGTGGCTGAGGTAAAACCCGGAGGGAGGGCTTTCACTCCTTCAAATGGAGTATTCCATTTCACTCCCTCAACTTTCCCTTTGGTAGGACGGACTACCTCATCATATTCATCTAATTGAATAATTACTGCAGATGTACTTACCATTTCACCTTGAGCACTAGATATGGTACCATCGGGGAAATGCTTGGAGAGATGAAGCCAGCCTTCAATTCTAATTGGTTTGCTTGTTGATGGGGTAATGGCAGAAAAACTTCCATTACTATCACATCCAAGTAGATTAGCGACATCATTTTCAATGTCATAATCTCCAGTATGAGTGGATATTGTGGCAGTACCTGCAGATTCGTTGACAGCGACTTCAATGCCATCTGGGCCCCACGCTTGCATCTCTGGAGAAACACAGCCAGCAAGCACCATACTTGCCATTAGAAGAATTGCAAGACTAGCCTGCCGCCCTCTTGCCATGAGTTGGCGAGGAGTGGCGGAGTTGATGACGGTTGCGAGCCCAAAAGCAGAAGCATTAGCGAATTAAGGAGTTAGATATCAAATCTAAATGAGGGCTTGAATATCCTCAAGGAACTCATCAACATGCCAATCGGAGCCAACCCAAGCAACTCGCTTCTGCCCATTTCTATCAACGATGTAAGTGACAGTGCTATGTCCCACTTCATACACTTCTTCAGCATCTCCATTATCATGCCCATCGTGAGTGCCTTGCCCGTCTCCAGAAATACAGGTTAGGTGGTTTTCACCATCCCATTCGTAGTCATCATCACACATACAATGCGCACTACTTCCTTCACCCATTATCCATCCATGGCCTGCACATTGTGCTGCAGTAGGTGTTGGTAAATTCGAAATGTTTGCATTACTTGCAACCCAAGCAATATGTTGTTGATGATGCGAAATATCTACACTATCCATGCCTACTTGGCTTTGCTCCCATGTTGAGTTTGTATCATTCCATAGGTGGAGACTCCACCACCAGGAATTATCTGATGGTGCTTGACCAGAAATATTTTCCATGAAATGGCCATATCCTGAATCTGGTGCTGTGAAATTAACGTTATTCATGTTGAAAGCCATAGTTGTCAAATTGTAACTAGTTGCATTTTCTGGCAGGTGTGTGCTGTTGACTTGGTATTCAGCAGTGCTATTGTCAGGCATCATTGTGATGACTGAATGCATCGTAGATTCCCCGTCCATGTCATGTTCACTCATGTTCATCTCGCCATTGATGTGCATATCAATCATTGAAGAATTGACTGCAACACCCCAACTACTCCACATGTCTTTGAGTAGGTCAAAATCTGTAGAGGTAAGATGCGGCCAGTCGTAGCCGTTATCTGTTACATACTGGGCTAGAACTTCGGGTGTATCTCTAAGAGGGTCAATAGTGATGGAGAGATAAACGACATCTTGTCCGTAGGAATCTCCTAATTCTCCTGCCATATAATTCATATTTGCTTCAATAATTGGGCACACATCAGTGCAAGATGTATATGTGAAAGCTACAACAACAACTTTCCCGTCAAAATCGGAGAGTGAAACATCATTTCCATCCTGATCGGTTAATGTGAAATCAGGGGCGTCAATAGGAGGGTTGTATTGATGGCCATTGAAAGAAACAGCCTCCTCATTACCTCCCAAGCATCCGGCGAGTAATAACACCCCAACCATCAGTAGAACAAACACTCTGCGCATAGTGTAGCGGCTGATTTTTTTGATATTAATTTATTCCACCAAAGCATTACGCATTATCATCAATTCATTTTGAAAATAATCTTACTTACTGCCCTTTAGGTTCAAGAATGAGAAGCGGGTCGGGCGCTTTGCTGCGAACGTCGCATAGCCTGGTATCGCGCCGGATTTGAAATCCGGTGACCTCGTGTCACGGGAGTTCAAATCTCTCCGTTCGCGCCTTGAGTAAAACGTTAGACGTCTAACCATACCCCGTATGAGTAAAGGGGCGCGCTAACTGAGTCAAAAAAACACTCAGGTTAGCGCTCTTGGGTGTTCATTCGTCTTTCCAAAAGGCATTAGGTCAACACCCCTACGCCCAAGTATGGCGGGCACTACTGTCTATTTGCAACTCCTGTGTTGGGCTGAAAACTCCCTACACGATACAGAAGAGGTTGAAAAGTCAATAGAACAGATACTAGCCAAATTAGATGAAGAAGGTTATGTTTGCATGAGTGCTCAACATGGGCAATCTTGGATGATTACATCAGATAGGTATCTTGATGAGGCTTTCATTCAATCTATTGTTAATGAGTTCAGCGGCCAAGATTGGAAATGGAAAGTTCGTGAAGGTTGATTATTATGTTTCAAATAACAGACCCAAGTACGTGGATTATTTTACTCATCATTATTGGTGGGCAGTGGCTGAGGAGAATGGCGAAGAAGAATGAAGATTGATTATTGCATATCATCTATTTTGCATATCTTCAATTGATAAATTCATCTAAATCGCCATCAAATTCATCTAAATCGTCATCCAGCCATCCATCAAAGTTTTTCCAATTCGTTTCAGAATTAGCAAAAGCAATTGGAATCCAACCCCATTCATCCCCACCAATACATGATGCTAACTTTTCTATTGGTTTCTCATTGTGCGCATGACATTCAACATTGATGTTATCATCTTCTAATTGTTGAATAATGACATTAGGATAACCTTTCTCATGGAATAGTTTTAGCATTCGTTCTATTGATTCATCAATCTCTTCATCGGATGGCCTCACATCATAATCAAGAGTCATTACTGCCCAAGCCATGCTTAGGCGTGGGGGTGCTAACCTAATGCCTTTTGTAAGGACGAATGAACTCCCTATGCTGACCCCCCTC
>CAUZNH010000146.1:0-3975 GCA_963581345.1 Candidatus Thalassarchaeaceae archaeon
CAATTGACTGGTGGAAGCGAGTGATCCCAGTTGGTGGCGGTGGTAAGCGCTGGGGCGATCCACCCAATGTTGAAGGTGGCAAAATTGAATCAATTTCTTCTTCCAGCGGACCGACATTTTTGTTGACTGAAAAGAGTGGGCGAAAAGTGGTAATTCGCTTACTAATAATTGATGAGAAAGGTCATGGGAGAACTCTCTCAAAGTTAGGTAGTGATCATCTGAATAGTGCCTTTGGCGGGCTTCAGGTTGGTAAGCAAGATTTGCTTCTGTTTTTCAGGCAAGATGAGGGTCAGAGAGCTGACGAACTT
Source organism: Candidatus Thalassarchaeaceae archaeon (assembly GCA_963581345.1). Lineage (GTDB taxonomy): Archaea > Thermoplasmatota > Poseidoniia > Poseidoniales > Thalassarchaeaceae > MGIIb-Q1. The sequence continues at coordinate 309 of CAUZNH010000146.1, forward strand.
TTGAGTGCTGCACTTAGGGGTAGTGATTTTGATGAAGGGGGAAAAATTTGTGGCCGAGTTGGTCAAGTTTTAGGCCGTTTCCACATTGATTCGTTGGCTAAAAAATCACTTCCAAATGATGAGCGAAAGTGGAATGCTCGCCTCAAGAGTTTAGAGGATAGAGTGTTGTCAAATACGTTATGGCGAGCGCCACATTCATACAACACTTTAGCGACAATAACTCACCGAAATTTTGGCTTACAAGCGGTTTACATTGATGGTGACGAGGCTGTTATCACCTGTTGTCATGATGGTATTCCCAATGCGGTGTTACCAGCGTCAATAGATTATCCCGTGATTCGTGATTTGGCCGCAGCATATCGTTCACTTGCCGTTTTGTGTGACGAACTTGGCGTCAGTAGTGGTGAAGAACTGACACTGCGAAAGGCTGTGTTTGAGGGTTGGAATTCAACAGCTCCTGGGAGTGCAACCTCGTCGCGAGCGTTAGACGGTCACAAGGGTGGCGTGGCGATATGGGAATATGAGCAAGTCTTGGAAGAGGCTGCAATTTCTCAGGCGTGGGATAGGCCCGTTGAGCAACGTACCAAGTGGTGGCTTGGTCATGTCAGCCGAATTCAAGCAGATATGTATCGCTCAAAAACTCTCTCAGCAGTTTCCCTGATGGCTGGTGTTGCAGCCCTTTTTGCACCTTTGATGGGACAGTGGATGGCTTCTTTGTCTGATCGTTTATTGTTGGCGGCGGCTTTGGCTGGTGTAGCCATCGGATTACGCTGGCTATATCGTCGCCGCGCTCCTCCCCCATACTAATTCAGGTAGCGAAAAGTGCATCGTTTAAGTAGGGTCAATATTTTCTCGTATATCATGACGAATTGGATACCTTTTGAACATAGAATACCTACCACTGCTGGTGTAATAAATAATCCCGGGTTATTGGTGCCCGGTCCAGAATGCCACGGAGGAGTAAGACCACCTTTTCATATAATTCACAAGAGCAATATTATTTGCCATGAATGTGGTGAATTAGTAGATGCGTGGGCTCCTCATCCTGATTTGTTGGATAATCCTGAAATGGCATCTGGCTTTTTTGAAGACGCTGGAATAAGTGGTGGTGGCATGAATTGCTATCCTGGAGTTCCTGGTGGTACATGTCATGAGGTTTGTGCAATTCATGTTGATTTAATATCAGCTTCTTTGGGTGCCATAATTCGTAGGCATCTTCGTTCATGTGGAAGGATAACACGCCATTTCATTATCGTTGGTTTTTCGATTAATTCCCTAAAGGAGGCAACACGAAGTAATTTATTCAATGCTATACGGGAAACCTATGAGTTTACTCATCCAAATGAATTTATTTTTGAATTCCGTATTGCCGATGGATCTCAAGTGTATCTATAATAATCAGATACGGGTAAAATTTCCGTTGTCATATTCGTATGAACGAGGGACACCAGTTGCTATTTCTAAAGAGAGAACTTCCTCTTTTGATAGCCCTTCAATGTGCATGACAATTGAGCGTAGAGAGTTTCCGTGAGCGGCGACTAGAATCGTCTTTCCCGCTTCCAAATCGGGGATAATCAACTCTTCAAGGCAAGGGATAGTTCGCTCAGCACAGGTCTGCAAACTCTCTCCTCCTGGAGGGGGGATATCGTACGACCTTCTCCAGATATGCACCTGTTCTGCACCAAACTTGGCGCGAGTTTCGTCCTTGTCAAGACCCTGCAAATCTCCGTAGTTGCGCTCGTTGAGGCGCCAGTCGTTAATTGTGGGTATTTCGCCTGATGCTGTGTTGTGACCCATGGCGATTTTAGCGGTTCGCTGGGCTCGCTTTAAGTCGCTAGTATAGACGACATCAAAGGCAATCTCAGCAAGTTCTTCGCCTGCCTTCCCCGCTTCTTTCTCTCCTATTTCAGATAGGTCAACATCAGTCCAACCGGTGAATTTGTTAGCCGCGTTCCAAACTGATTGTCCGTGACGTAGTAAGACCATTGTTGGCAATCTTTCACTCTCCGGTGCGACGGATACGTGGTTCAAAGAAAGTCAGATTAAGTCCTTTAGCTAAGCCGATAATATCGAGTAGGGTTTTCTCCCGCTCTTGTTTTTCTTCAACTCCACCGCTAACATCCCAGTAAAGATTGATTGCAATTTCAATTGAATCCTTAGAAATTGCAGATACGTGTGCGTAGGAATCATCTTCCTTCTGCGTTTTTGGATTCTTACGAATCAAATCTTCAATTCCACGGCAGAATGATTTTACAGATTTTGAGTCACTTGCTAGGTCAAGGTACAGGGTAGGTTGGTATCTACGCCACCTTCGCTTGCCGAAATTCTCAATGTTCTTGTTTACTAGGGACGCGTTTGGTAGGGTTACTATTGTATCAGCGCTAGTACGGATGAGTGTGGTCCGGATTCCAACCTCAATTACCTCTCCTTCAAGGTTTCCAACTTTGATCCACTCACCCATTTTGAATGGTCGGTCAAGAAGAAGGGTGACCGCTCCAAACAGGTTACCAATGGTATCTTTCGCGGCAAATGCAACGGCTAATCCACCGACACCAAGTCCAGCTACAATTGTGGTCAAATTAAAATTGAAGGCACTAGCAATTGCAAGAACACCGAGCATTAGAATGACAAAGCGCAATATGCTTTCAACCGCAGAGATGAGAGTTTTTTCAGTCCCATCCAGAACACCATCATCATCCCACCAGAGTACAAGTAATTGAATTAATTCAACCATATGCATCAGGCCGAGCATTGCACCAACCATGAAGGTCGTCTCGCCAATTGCAGTTAGCCAAAATTCGTAGGTAGATGGTAGTGAGATGATTGATCCTGGTTCAGAAGCTTCGGATGCTAAATATTCAACTAATTTCCACCATACAAATCCAGCGGCAGATGCTCCGAACGGTAAGCGGGAACTAAGTTCAAACTCGTTAACATTATCCATATCCTTGGTCCAGCGTGATAGCAAATGTGGAAGAATATACATTGTCAACTGGCGAGCAATCATCCCGATGATGAAAATCCCAAATAAAGCAGCAAATACTCCTGTTTGTACTCCAAATATGAGATTATCCCAGCCGGGTACTAGTTGGATAAAGGCATCCATGAAGTGGGCCGGTCGTCCATCATTTGAAAAGTCAACGATGGGATTTTCTCCACATTTGCATTTTGAATAGTGCTAGGACCTCCTATTATCATCATCACATAGTGGCGGTTGCTTCAAGAGTGAAAGCAGGTTGGACACCTATGGTGAAAACGATGCGCAACGCTAAAGCAATACTCCTCACTCTTCTTCTTCTCAACTCTTTAGTCCTCACCGGTAGTATTGGTACGGCCACTCAAGATGACCCTCCCGAAGGGTTGGCACCAGAGGATATTTGGAGCCTAGATTACGCTAACCACTTCTATCCTTGGGGCGGTAACGAAAAAATCCAATTCAAAGAATTCCATGATTATTTTACAATGCGTGACCGTATGATGCAATTGGCTGAGCAAAACGATAACATCATGTCATTCCATGAAGGTTTGAATGGTGGAACCAATGCTCGTGGTGAAGAAACTACGGCTGATACATACAAGGGGTGGTACTATTCCCACCCATCTCCGTGGATGAAAATCACAGGAGGTGGTGAGGAACTTGAAGGCGTCTATGGTGGCGAATGCAATG
>CAUZNH010000147.1:0-3967 GCA_963581345.1 Candidatus Thalassarchaeaceae archaeon
ATTAATTGAACAACCTTGTCTCGTTCAATCACAAATCAGTGAGTATAGCGGGAAAGAGCCTGAGCATTATCCACGGTTACAAAACCAAATCTCTCTTGCAAAGCCCGCGCTGGCACAGTGAAATCAGAATCTCGTGAGGCGATAAGAATGGAGCCAAATCCTTCCAAACTCTCATCAGCAAGGTAGGCTGAAAACAACATGATATCTACATCGCCATCTTCTGGGTAAAGTGCTTCACCATTGATTTCTTGCCGCTTTTCTTGAGAATGACCCCTACTAATTTTTGAATCGGTAATATCTGAGTACACTTTCTTCAGATTAACAAAGAAGGTTTCGAATTCGGGTCGTCTAACCTGAACTAATTCGTTGATGTTTTCCCCAGTTTCGGGATTCCAAGAATTATATTCCGTAATCACATCGTCAGCCAAGGTAACAAGTGATTTTTCTGTGATTTTTTCATCCCATAGTTTGGGATCAATTAGTCTGTCACCGCAGATTTTTCTCATTCTTCCAGGAATAGCGGCGATGTTTCTCAATTCATTTCTTGTAGTCGCTGGAATGAACATTTCAATTCTACCTTGATGACTTCGATATAGCAGAGTCTTGTGGAATTCTCTTCTACTATCAAGATGCATTGGCACCTCTCGTTCAATCTCAAGTTCGCGAAGTATCCGTTCTGCTAAAGCATCTACCAAAAGGTTGGTATCAACTACTACCAAAGGTTTCAATGCGAGATTATTGAGGTGGATTCTTTGACGTACAGGAATCACATTTTCGGTTCTAGAGTACATTGTTCTCTGCATTTCTGAAAGTCGCTTAAGGCCTCCAGGATCAAACTTGCTGCTATTCATCGCTCGTTCATAAATTAGTAAACCATGCTCAGGTCCCATCTCATCAGCGGCGCGATTGGCGACACTGAAAATTTCAGTGAATTCTTTTCGGTTTAGCGCCTTTTGGAAGACCTGTTCAATATCAGCCCCTCTGCGTTTCCTACCTTTTTGTACCCGATTGATAGCGGCAAGAACTCGGCCTCGGTAAGGTTCCTCAGGGAGTCGGTGAATAGATGGATATGTCAGATGCAGATTCAACCCCTCTACGGAGTGTGTTATTTGTTCAACTTCGTAGGTCTCTCCCTCGTCGTTTTTCTTCTCAATTATTGTTGACTTTGCGACATTTGCAAGAATAGTACTTCTCGCTTTCTCAAGATTACCTCTGTCTGCTTCGTCATTCACTTGTAGGTAGAGTTTGAATCTATCTGTGATGTTGGCCTTCAGGCCAGATTCTGATTCCAGCAGTTCAATTGCTTCTGGCCAATTACCTGCGTGGGCGTAAGATATCAGCGCCTCTTTGTTCAATTTTTGACGCAGCTCAAAGTTGTCACAGCGGGTCGCGGCAGTTTGATAGGATCTTGCGGCTTGAAGTCTATTCCCACCCTTTTCTGCATATCTCCCTGTGGCAATTGATGCTTCCATTGAATATGCATTGTTGTTATTGTACCATCTCTCTAGAGCGCCACTAGCAACCCCGTGTTCCAGTACTTGTGCATTCACATTTCTCATCAGACGATATGTTGGAGGAGCACTTGTAAGGACCTCTTCAATAATTGCTTCAGCTTCTTCGTGGGTATCACTTTCAGCAATTTGCAATAAACTGTCAGCCCTATTCAATTTAAGATTGAGAATCAACTGGTTGAATAGCATTCTCTCAATTTTTCCCATCTCAGAAGATGATACACTTTCTTCCATTTTCAGAAGTAGCGGTTGGGGTACAAGCCCATCGCCATCCCCCATCATTGCTCGGCGGCATTGTTTGAATGATTGAAGTCCCTCAGAGTCAAGTAAGGAACTAACCTGTTCAAGGTCAGCTATTCCACCATCAAGTAATGAGGTGAGAGCAAAGGCAGCAGGTGAAAGAAAACTTGGCAATTCAACATCAGATAATACTAGGAAAGCCTCACGGCGAGCGAGCCGTGCCCAAGTCAGTAAATCATTGTCAGTCTCAGCACCAATTAATCTAGCAGATACCAAAGTTAGGTGGGGATTAACTTGAGCAGAATCGGGATGTGATGCAAGTAAGCTAGTAAGCGCTTTGATGTCACCTGTAGAAGTGTACAATTCAAGCATCATTTCTTCGGTATCTTGGTCCGTTGAACCACTTACGTCAAGTAGTTCAGAAACTGATAATCTGATGTTGACAGGTATTGCTTCATGGCCTAAAAGAATTGAAAAATCTAGATTGGATTTATTGGCAATTACCTTTTCCAATTTTGCAACCACACTTTCGTGGCAAGAAGAATTGAGTAAACTCAACGCAATTCTGAGTTGTTGATTATTGTTGATATTGAGGCTGGGGAAGTGTTGACAAGCACTTTCATATTTCTCATTATTTGCCATAGACTGAACGATTGCCCACTTTATCTCGGAAGCATCCAATTCGATCCCACGAATTTCACTCCATGAGTTCAACTCATCCAACCCCTTCTCTAATTTTTTGAGAGATAAGCCAGCCCCGCCTTCAGGCGTTCTTGCCCATGCGTGGGCGCGACACGCATCATTCAGAGAGTTTCCTTGTTGAAGGGATATACAGTCATCCCACACACTATTGTCACCTTCTTTAATGCTAATCAGAAGGACCTGCTTTGCTGAAATATCACCGATAATTCCTTCTTCAATAGCTAACTGTTCAAATCTTGATTTAACATCTTCAAGTTGTGCACCTGAAGCAAGGATTGCAGCAAGAAGCCCAATAGAACCCTTTCTTTCTTCAAGTAATCTTGAATCAAGATGCCGAGACAGCCATTGTGGCTTTACTCCTCCTTTCCTAACCATCAAATCATGCAGTCTCTTTAGGGGTGCTAATTGAGTTGCCTTGAGTTGAATTTCAAGGGGTGGTTTGAGTAGATCAGTAAGTAATTTACAATCGCTCGCATCAATTCTACATGATTCCAGCCAATCCACATCATCCTCAATTTCAACTTCAACAGAATCGTAGACGCCTAACTCTCCAAGCACAGGTTGGAAGGTAGTTGCGAGTGAGTGAAACACTGGATGAACTCCCTGTGATTCACATTGTGAACGTAATTGGTTCAGGGTGGTGTTCCAATTATTATCCCAGTCTTCTCCCATCATAGCCTTGTGCATTAACAGGGTGGCGAGACGATAGTCCGCGTCACTTTCACCAGTAAGTAGTGATTCAACGTCTTCCAAATCCCACTGTTGCATCATCATGCGGTCACCCCGACCGCCGCGCCGACCGACTCTTTTCTTCCCCTTTCCAGCGGATGCAGAATTGTTTTCGGCGTCATACTTGAGAAGATTGAAAATCAAGCCTTGCCATTCCTCGCCCATCATACCCCATGATTCAGTGGTCGGGGCTGTTGCTAGCCTCCTACCAGGATTGCCGTGACTTCTCTCTTCAGACTCTTCAAGGCATTCTAGGAGGAATTGTCGAGTCATGTTACACCTCCTAATTATTCTCTGCCGCGATGCTTGGTGTACATCAACCCAACGATATAGTTCCCCTAAGGGAACTCATGCCACATGATGAAATGTTGGCACCCTTTCAGCCATTACATGAGTATTGCAGAAGTGCTAATTCTGCTGTTACATCCATTATTTTCCTTAATTATCATCTTCTGGATGTACAAACAATATAATCACCGAAAAAATAGGAGAGAATTAAGAGGCCAACAAGCGAAGGATGCGAGAGAATCCCACGAACGAGTCGGCGAGACATTATATCGCTCGGCTTTAGGGGTCATCGCAGTTGGCTTAATTGTAAATTTTAGTTTTGGATGGGTTGGTGGAGAAGGCTACTCGTCTGTATTTCCTAGTGCATTACATGGTTGGTTTGGCATAGTTGGAATTGTGGTTTTAACAATCACAGTTAGGAAAGGAAGATTAGTAAAAAAACAACGAGAATCAGGTGAAAAATTCACTCTTGAATTACAACGTCATGGAAGGGCAAG
>CAUZNH010000148.1:0-3966 GCA_963581345.1 Candidatus Thalassarchaeaceae archaeon
TGAGAGAATACTTGGATTGAAACAGTAGTCGTGTTGAATGATTCATCAACAACCCAACCAGAAATGATAACTGGGCTGCCATACAAGAAGGATGCCTCAGCGACATAGAGTGTTGGTGCTCGATTTCCCAGTGTAGTTTCATCACTGATGAGTTGGCTATCATCAGTATTATCGTCAGGCTCATCACCCATTTGACCTGCAAAATATACTGCTAATCCAGAGGTCAATATCAATCCAGCCAATACAAGGCTAGCCACTACTAACTTCCCATCCATGTCATTGCAACCACAAGTTCGCCTTATGAATCTGAGGCATTGGATTTACCAATCTTAATTCATGTATACATTAACACTTTTCAAGCGATATGAATTAAACTCCATAACAACATCAACAAGGAAATTGATGACTCATTCTGAAAGCAATTCACGAACATCTGAAAGAACGAGGTCGGGAATCCAATCAACATCGCCCCACCAAACCCGCTGATAACCGTCTTTATCTACAAGAATTGTACCGGTGGAATGGTCTACTAAATACTCAATTTCGGGGTGGTGGCGTCCACTTGTTTCATCACTACCACTTGTGTTACCGGTGTTATTTTGGTAACCATATTCATCGCTAGAAACAGTTCTCAACCCAACATCAAAGTTACCCCAAATCGGCTCTAAATCCTCAACTTCACCGGTCAAATGATTCCAATCAAGAGTCATGTTTTCTGTATAAGTTGCTAATTCGGTTATATTGTCCGTCCATGGATCAACTGTGATTGAAATAACCTCAACATTTGACTGCTCATCCTCACTCAATTGACTATACAGCCATTTTGTATTTGCTGAAACCACCGGGCAAACATCAGGGCATCGGGTAAACATGAATACTACAATGACTACTTTGCCATCAAAATTTTCGCTGCTGTAATTCGTACCATCATGAGTTATCAAATCAAATGGCTCAACTGCAACTGCTGGATAGATATCATCACCATAGAAATCATCTGTGATTGTTGGTTCACCTCCAAGGCAACCTGAAAAAATCCCAGAACACACAAGAATTGCAACCAAGAATTGCGAACTAAACCGTCGTGTCATCACAATCACTCAAGCGAATATAGCGGAGGATATGGATATCTTGCATCTCTATCAGATTCCATCTGTACTACGTAAACCCCTGATACCATCTCTGAAATCATAATGAATCCACGAGGGTCATATTGTAACCCCCAGTTGAAAGGAATCATGCAAGACGCCCAACAGTCTGCCATGTCATATTCAAGGGTTGAAGCAGGGTCATCAATCCAAGTTGGGCCAGCGCTCAAGAAATATCCACTAGTTTTTGTTTCACCTAGTTTGGAAATCGCCTTGAATCCTCTTTCGGGCTCGGGAACTCCGTTTTCCCAAACAATGTCCTCCCAAATGTTGCCGTGGTCAGTAACCCATGTGCCAGCGTGATAGTGAGCCCAGTAGACCTCACCATTGGTACCGGTGTCACCATTATGCGGGCTGAAGATGTATCCACCCGGGATGTAGTGCTGCGGGTGCTTTGAGCCGTTTGCCAGTGTTCCTTCACCAGGTAATCTCCACTTGCTTACAAGGAAAGGCATTGTTGGATCTGTAGTATCAATTGTCCAAATATATCCAGTGTGATTTGAATTTGAACCGTACTCAGGGGCGATGATTGTGTAATGCCTCCAATTGATTCCATAGGTTGGGTCATCAGGACCAATACCACAGGACTTAGGGAAAGTTGCTACCGGATCATATTCTCCGAACCCATCACAAACAAGATGTTCGTAAGGAACTGCATAGTGGATGTTGTCATTACCTTGGTTAGCATCAAGCCATTCTTCTGATGTCATATCAGCATGGCCACCGCCTTCAGGACCATACCAACCATCATCAGCAGTTGAACATCCCATCCAGCGACCTACCTCATTGTTCTGAGGCCATGAGATTCCTTCAGGGTCTGGAACTTGTGGTGGGGTTGACACATCCACCATTCTAAGGCCAGCACCCCAATAAGAGATGTAGAGAAGCTTCTGACCTGTTATTGGATGGACAGAGTAGACATTGTCGTGGTTGAAAATTGCACCACCACAAGTAGTATCAATTTTCGGAGAATATCCTCCCCATCTAATGATATCACGACTCTGATTATCTTGTTCATCTGTTTGTGTTGGGTTCAACCAAGCCTCAAATCCAAGAGGGACATAGAATATTTGTGTTCCTTTGTAATAAGTTCCTGAACTTCCTTCAATCATCTCAGGGTACGGGTCAGCGCCGAACAAGAAAAGGTGGCACTCTTCACCGGACCACAATGGATTAGATGGTTCCCAATCGCAATAGACATTGAGGTCTTGATTGTGGAACCCTGCTGGTGGATTATTCCACTCTGCTACCTTTATTGGCTCAAGTTTATTTCCAACATAGATAACATCTAGACGATTAGTACCGCTGTTTGCGTCATCATCATTTGGAATTGGATCAAGTTCACTATTGGTTAGTTCATGATTAACCAATACCCAATTATTGTCTTTAGTAACCTTGATGTCAATCATTCTAGCAATTTCAGCGTAATAAGTTGAAAGCAGGGTGATGTTATTTGGATTTGAAATATCTAAGATTTCAAACTGATTGTAGGATGAAACATAGGCATAACACCCACCTGAACCATCAGCATATATTTCACAATCGTCCATGAAATTCCCTTCAATCGAAATTTCTGAATTATCACCAGGAGTAGGCCCCGTATTCTTGTATTCAGCATAACAAGGTCTGCCAGCTACATTGTCTAATTCTGCTGGAGGCTTTTCATTGCCGTCACAATTCAGATTATGGTAATCAATCAATTGCATATTTGAAGTCTTTAATTGATGAGAAACCAAATCATTGTGGCTATGATTATCATCTTCAATTTCAGTGACTGGGTCAACCCAATTTGCCATTGGGTCATCAATAATAGCATCATCACCACTATAATTGAAGGCAAACCAAGTAGCGGTTGAAAGTAAACTGAATGAAACCAATCCTACTATTGCATAGGTAATCAGCTGTTGCTGAGTGGCTGCAGATTCATCCATGAGTTTCTTTCTGTTCATTGAAAACTACCACCTGCGCCCTACGGGCGTGCTCACCGCTCCTATCAACCATTCAAGACTATTCCGCCTAAGTGGAACCAATCACTACTCCAAAGGAATGCCTAAAATCACAAAAAATTAGGTGAATTGCGATGAAGATTCGCCTTCATATGGGACATCAATATCTAACTGGATGATATATAATCCAGTTGTAATACAAGAAAGGTAAGTGTATCCTTTGTGATACTCTGCAGCCCACAAAAATGGAATCCACTCAAAGTCGTAATACTCCGAGTCAAGAGGCACTCCATCAGCCCCATGCGGCACATAATAGCCTACAGTTGAATCAAAATAAACTAGGGTCTTGTTACGATTCTCAAGCCCGGCTTTCATGAGAGTTTCTACATCCAATATCCACACCCCAGAATGATAATGTGAAAGATAAATCCGGCCATCCCAAGCACCGCCATGTGAAGTGTCAGGCTTACCAGGAATGCCTGTTTGGAAAATTTCTAAGTCAGCATTGTGCGGGCTGAAAAGTAGCCATTCCACGCCGCCAGGAATTGAATGATCTTCTGCAAATGGAATTTCCCAATTATGAAGAAGGCGTGGTTTGAATGTCATTTTTCCATTGACCATTTCATACGGAGTTGTGTCAATCAAATATGATAGGCCAACACCAACTGTTGTGTCAAGGACTTCAGTAGCCAAGAATGTGAGGTGCATCTTTCCTGATGGGTATCCAAGATGACTTGCATCCACCATCTTGTCAAACGGTTCTGCATAATGGATGTAAGAGGCTCGCCCACCATTTTCATTGCTTGACCAACCGGCATCGGGCGTGCCATCATCGTCCAAATCAGAGAAGTTCATCCATAGACCTACTTCAGGAG
>CAUZNH010000149.1:0-3963 GCA_963581345.1 Candidatus Thalassarchaeaceae archaeon
CATCCTGATGTTGCCATATATCCCACTTCATTCCTCTTCTTTTTCTATTTCTTCTTCGACATCTAACATTTCAACAATTAGCGTTGAACCAATGACGTCAATGACTCTGATAAAATCCCCTGTACCTATATGTAAGGACTTGTCTTTTGCCCGCGCTGTCAAAGTACGAAGTGTGCCATCTACGGCAACTTGCACTTCACCAGATTCGTTAGCGCGAATGCGTGAATAAACTTGGCCACGCTGACCAATGGCATCCTCATATTTCATAGTTCCATCAGCCTGAAGATTGTTGATTCCTTTCAACATCAAACCGACACCATACATGGATGTAGCAGCCGCTACACCACCAGCAATTACTGCATAAACCTCTTCATTTGTGGCAGAAAGTGTGAACATTCCAACATATCCAAACATCATTATTGCGGCTGCAAGCCCTTGAATACTGAATAATTCAAAAGAAAGATCAGAATCCATGGTGATATCGGTATCAAATACCGAATCAAACACGCCGCCTAATATATCCCCTAGCATCATCAAAGCCATAAAAATAAGAAAGAAGGCTGTACCTAGAAAAGCACTAGCAAGGAATATCAACTCAAGCGTTGTTGGTGTGGAAATCCCTACCAGTTCGGTCAACCAATCAAACACCCCCATAATACAACCCCAACAGTGACTCATGGCCTTACTTAATGAGATTATCTCCGGCTGAATTTGATTCTAAATGTCGTTTCAATTTGATTTTCTCAAAGACCTGAATAAAAGATAGTGATATTCCTGCGATAATCGCTGATAAAATCAAGTTTAGCCCAGCACTCCAACAAATCAAGTAGACCCACAGGGGCATGAACAACAGCAAAGCCCGTTTCATGAATGGCCAAATGCCTTCAAACAATTCATCTGAACCATCGTCAAACATATACTCAACTCACAGAGCAATGGCGCCAAAAATCATGGCTGCTGCCCACATGGCGACACCAATCCAAACACCTTTCCCTTGTTTTGAGATTTGATCAGCATGAACCTCTTTCTGAATTGTACCCATCGGATTAAGGAGTAAATCACGCTGTTCCTGCCTAAATAAAACAATTGCCACCATAACACTAGCAGCCCCCGAAGCACCAATCAGAGTAGTTAACCACCCATCAAGATCGTCCATTAATTTGACCGCTAGAAAAAGTTGGGTAATTGATACAATGACCCACATGAATGAGCCACGGTCTGCTGCTGCCATGTAATGTTGTAAGGCTACCCCCTTAATTCACCTTTCCTAAAAAAAGCCTGGAAATATACACGGCTCAACTAATATTCGGCATTACCGGCGTTGTCTAAGTGCTTCAAGGGCAACAACTGATACTGCAACTTGCAGATTGTATGAGGGAACAAAACCGGTCATTGGTAGTCTGATAACTTCATCAGCTGATTCTAACAGCCATTCTGGAACCCCATGTCTTTCACTACCTACTACGCACAGGATATTACCCGTCAAATCACAATCCCATGGCTCCACTTCACCAACATCCTCGATTGCGATGATTCTGAAACCAGCCGCTTTTGCAGTAGTTACCACTTCAGAAGAATCCATCCACAGTGTTGGGATGAATCGGTGTGCGCGCACCGATTGGCGCTCCGCATTTCGTCTTTCATCGTGTGAAAAATCAGCATCAATTATCACCGCATCTGCCCCACTAATTTCAGCGGTACGAACTGAAAAACCAGCATTTCCGGTGTAGGTAATTCCGTGTAACAACCAGACAAGACCCCCTCTTGCTAGTACCTCTTCTAGTGAGCCATTGGGTGTACGCCCAACCAGTGCTAGAGCCTCAGGAATATCCTGGCCGACAACCACACCTACGGCCATTCGTGAGATGTCGTTATCCGAGACCTCAATGACATCAACCCCAAGTGATGAAGCCGTCTTCAGTAACGCCGTTAATTCTTGTGAATCTGAATCACGGCGAGCGAGAATCAGGTTGACAACTTCGCCGCCGTCAGCCATTTCTTGCAATGCGGTAACCACTGCATCTAATCCAGTCCGCTGATAGGTCAAGACCTCGCCTCAGATTACGCCGACTACTTTTACCATAATTCGTTTGTGTTATGCCAACTAATAATCCAATTAAATTGGATGGGCTTTTATTCATCGTCTTGAACATTGATTCCAGCATTTTCTGCTGCTTTACTATATGCTGCTTTGTACATTTCTAGGTACTGGTCCATCGTTTCATGATAAACCAACTTTTCCTTAGCATATACCGGACCTGAACGAGCATCCATATCTAACTTGACTACAGTGTAAGTAAGCCATGCGCATAACAAATATAGGGGGACTAGAAGAGTAAGTCCATCCGCACCTATATCTCCAACATAATTGACAGATTCGATACGAATCCCAAGTGCCATTATAACATGTAAACCGATTGCGAATGGCCAAATAAGAAGAGCAAGCCCTAAAAACAAGAATTCGTAAATTGACCAACTTCCTTTCTGTCTTCTTTTGGGAGGTATAGGCTTTGGCGGGACAGTAGATAGGATATTGGACAACTCATCACCTGTTACATCCTCTAAGGGCACGCCTGTAATAGATTCCGGTTCAGAATCTACCATGAATGAGGATTGATATGTATCATATTCCAGGGAAGAACGAACGATAGAAGGTACCCAAACAGAAAAACAAAACGGTATTGCTAAAACAACATCTACAATAAAATAAAATAAACCATCATAATTATCGGAAGCAGTAGTAAAAAATGCCACAACTGCTCTAGTACTGATACTAACAAAAACTGCTGCTACAACCAACAATGCAGCAACTCTTTGGCGACCAATGAAATACATCAGAGACGAGAAACACAACATCAAAGATAACGCCCCTGCTAAAGAGGTAATTTGTACATCGCTCATACCACCGTATGACCTAACAAATCTATTAGCAATAAAATCGTAAATGACTCCAAGATTTATGCCAAAATCAAAACCCTTGTTTAGAATACAAAGTGTAATGAAAAACATACTCAAGCCAAAAATGAAATTAATATAATTGATTACCTTGTATGAATAATCTTTCTTTATTTTGATGTTTTTTGGAGGATCAGGAATATACAATTGCTCAGACCCTACAAATTGGATGGCAGGTGTTTCAGGATCAACTACCTCAAACGTTGGAGTCAATTCTTCAACCACTTCATCTTCTTCCTTGATGAGTTCATCAATATCTGGCGCAGGAGGATTCTCTTCAATGGGCTCTAAATCCTCAATCAGATGAGGTGTACCATCTTCCATCTCTGGAATTTCTGTTCTATAATGCTCCATAATTCGTTCAATTAAGTCATCTTTCTTACCAGATACTTTGAGTCCAAGACCCTTCAAATTATCCTTCAACTCTACCACAGATAGTGTACTCCAAGGGAATTTTAATGGGTTTTTCATTGCCTTTGCTTTTTTCCGCTCCTCACGTGCAACATCCATTTTTTCCTTTGATTTAGTAGCAAATTTTTTTGAACTATCGGCGATATCTTCTGCGCCTTTCTTTATGTCTTTACCAAATTTTTTCAAGCCACGCTTCATTTTTTCCATTGTATCTTCTTCTTTAGAAATATAAACGGAATCATCTAATGGTAAATCATTTGAGTCATCTGACTCTCTTTCATCACCAACCATACTAGTTGGTAGTGTTACCTAATTAATGACTCTATCTCGGAAATATGGTGTTTCTTCGGAGTGCAGCAAGCACCAAAGCCCCCAGTAATAGGAAAACTTCGAACCCAGGTAATGGGCCACCCTCGTAACTTTGTGACCACCCGTCATAGAATCTAACTTCAAGGTCTGAGGCGCTTGAACTGTTTGTCATAACAATGTATTCATCACCTGCAGAAACAAAACCATCATTGTCAGAATCTTGCCACTCAATCGCCCACCATGCGCCTTCAGCGTCAGTCAAGTTTGCTGAACCATCCCCAATGTTCA
>CAUZNH010000150.1:0-3960 GCA_963581345.1 Candidatus Thalassarchaeaceae archaeon
TCACCATCTCTTCGTTCCATACGCTCAAGCAATCCAGCTACCATCATTCTGTTCACTTTAGCCCCCAATTTGGTGATGACGAAAGTTGGGTCATATTCTCCAGAACCTTGTTCAATGAGATCTGACTCAAAGTATTCTCTAGCGAATAATCTGATTGCTGGTTGTCGGGTGAAGCGACTCAAATTTCCACCCCCCACTTTGCTCTAACTGCTTTCGCACCTTCAGCAGGTGCTACTTCTGAGACCTCTAATTCAGAAGCAAGGAACATTGCCCCCTGCTCGTCAACTAAGCAACGGCCCCGTGCGGTCACAGACCTACCAAGAAGTTCTGCACGCAATTCTTCTGCGAAAACTTCAGCGCCAAAATCGTCGATTTGAGAAGTTACTTCATCAATATTCTTTCCAAGATATGCTTCACTGGATTCACGATTTAATAGAAGTGAGGCGCTAATAGCACCATTGTCGATAACTAACCTCAAGCGCATATCCTTGACACCTTCTACATGGCCATGGTCAGCACAAGCATGGTCTCTGAGGACCCGCCTGCACTCGGGGCACCGGTGAATAATACCGCTATCCGAGCGCACTGATACGATACAACCAGAAGTCTCAACCCCGTTTACTGAACTACCATTCACGAGTGTAGCGAGGTCATGCGTAACCCAATGGTTGCTCGCATCAATCTCATCCCAAGGTGGGCTCTTCAATATCTCAACTTGGTCTGCACTATCAATTGTGATATCTGGGGTGCCTTGCCATGCCCGCACTCTTACACCACTTACTGATACGTATACTGGCAAATCATCGGCATTGATTGGAACCTTTTCCCAAGCAGTCATTCTACATCTTCCAGTCGGGTCAATTATTTCCCCTCCCCAAAGTGTCTTCTCTTCGCCATCTGAATTAGTGAAATTCCGTTCCGCCCACTCAACTATTTGGGCAACTACTGAAATATCTCTAGAACCATCTGTAAGTTTTGAAATTTCCAACCTCGATGCACTTTCAAGTTGAACGGCGTCAGCAAAGTTGCTATCATGAAAGACCTCAACTTTTGTTTGGTCACCAATATTCAATTCTGGAGTATCTCGGAAGCGGCGGATTGATGCCCCTTCAATGCGAATTAGAGTCCCCACTTCATGGTCAAAATCTGACCAACTGACGAATCCAATTGAGCCAGTTGCATCAGCAACTTTTCCTTTGATGATGTCCAAGTCGCCGCTGCCATCTTTTTTGCTAATCGTTTGCGCATTGACTGCCATCAAACGACCAACGATAGTCACAAAACCATCTCGCTTCCAGGCATCCTCAATTGTAATCGGGTCACTAGTAGCAAGCGAGACTGCAGGCCCGCCCTCTTCAAGAACAACTATTCTACTACTGCGATTGATGTTGATTGACTTCTTTCCTTTCCATTCATTCACACTCACACCTTCCATGCGAACTACTGAACCAGGGGCCATGTTTTCGGCATGCTCACCCCAATCTTTGAAATCCCAGCGCTCGGATTTCCCTGATTCGCCGTAAGGGGTATCCTCAATCCAGCCGAATGCAATTTGTTTTTCTTCGCCACGAACCGTTTGAACACGCGAAACATACGTAACTACTTTGACATCAATGGTAACATTACTGTCTTCACTACCTAATTCAGCAAACCGGTCGACCTTCTTCGTCTCCTTATATGCTGTTCTAGCTGCACTTTGTACCTTCTCTTCACTAACTTCAAAGCGCCTTAGAACTGAACGGAATGAATCCTTAGGTGGAAGTAAAAATTCTTTGAGATATTTCTCAAACTCTTCTCTAACTTTTTCTGGATCAGCATCCTTAGCCTGTTCCAGTACTCTCTTTACATAATCATCTATTTCATCTGCTGTCATACGCAATTCCTCTTGCAATTGGAAATTCAAGAGTGCTTGAGTAACCCAACCGCTTCAGACAACTCCGAACGCGCACGTCTCCGTGTGTATGCATCCGAGGCAACAGTCTGGCGTGCGGGTTGGGTAAGACTCTGCACTCCATCACCTCCGGGAGTCATCACCGATACACGACGGTTCATAATAGATTGCTTCCAAAACCGGTAATCATAGTGCATGGGCTTAGAAGCAGACACTGGTTGCCTCAAGTCAATGGGCGATTGGGACGATTTCGTATTTAATGGCCAAAAAGTAGCACCTGGCAACCGTTTAGAGACCGCACTATCTGTTGGTAAAGACCCTATGGGGCAAAGCGCGGACATCCCTGTGCAAATTCTACACGGTTCAAAAAAAGGCCCTACAATCGCAGTAACCGCTGCAATCCATGGTGACGAACTAAACGGTACAGGAATTATCCATCACCTAGTTTACGGTGACGACCACATCCCTGGCACCCCAGATGACCATATTGACCCAACTCAATTATCTGGCACATTGATTCTCGTTCCAGTAGTAAATGTTGAAGGAATGATGATGGGGGAGCGCACAACTCCTGATGGCCGAGATCTAAATCGACTTTTTCCGGGCTCAGAATCCGGAAATCAATCCCGCCGCCTTGCTCATACTCTTTTCACCGAGGTTATCCAACGTTCTGACTACCTGATTGACCTACACACAGCACCAATCACGCGTATGAATGTGCCACAAATCAGAGCCGACCTAGATGATGCAAAATGCAAAAAAATTGCTCGTGCCTTCGGAACCAAAGTTATCATGAATTCAAAGGGCCCCAAAGGCAGCATCCGTCACGAAGCAACCAAGGCAGGAATCCCCACAATTCTATTTGAAAGTGGTACTTCTCACCGATTTGAACCTGAATCCTTGGAGAGTGGGGTGTTGGGAATCCTCAATGTCCTAGCCCACCTTGGTATGCTAAAACGAGACATCATTAGGCCAAACTGGAGGATTATTGTTAGAAAATTCCGCTGGGTTCGGGCGCCAGTTGGAGGTATCCTACACACCCTAATAGTGGGGGGTTCAACAGTCAAAGAAGGAGAGACTATTGCCTATGTCACTGATCCCTTTGGTGCCCGGGTTGATGATGTGACAAGTCCAGTAAATGGTTACGTAGTGGGCCTTGCAACTACACCTTTGGTCCGGCCAGGTGACCCGATAGCAAACATCGTATTTGTAAGAGAAAAAAAGATTCGGGAGATTCTTGAAAAAGAAGCAATTGAAAAAGCGTCTCAAACTAGCCATGATGAAGAAGTAGCAGAACAAGACATTGATGACGAAGAAGGTTCAACGCTTGATGAAACTGAATTTGTCTCATAATGCTAGACAAACGGTCCAGATAATCCTGAGGGACAAGCACTCAAATTTCTCAATAATTTAGAAGTTATGGTAAATGAAAAAGTGCGATAGGCCGGACTTGAACCGGCGGCTTCCAGATCTTCAGTCTGGCACTCTCCCAGCTGAGTTACTATCGCTTGTGTTCCGGCGACTCGGCCTCGCTCTTCAAGCCTTTTGGCCTAGCCGATTCATTCTACGCCGTCAAGAGTCGCCTTCTGGATGTCATGTATCTGCTTTATTCCGATTTCAGCCAAGTCAACAAGCGCATTAAATTCTTCACGAGAATAAGTGGATTCTTCACCAGTTGACTGAACCTCAATGAAGCGGCCATCACTGGTCATTACAACATTCATGTCAACATCTGCATTACTGTCGAGAATATAATCCAAATCAAGGTAGGTCTCGCCATCAACGAGACCAACACTAACTGCTGCAATATCGTTAGCAAGAATTGAGTTCTCATGAGATTGGCGTGCTTCTGCATCAAGTTCAGGCGCTGACCAACCAGCCTTCTTCTCCTCATAAGTAGGACGCAAAGCCTTTGGTAGAGAATCGCCACTAGCAATTAATCTACGAATCCCTAATCTCAGAGCAATATTTGCAGCAGTAATTGAAGCGCAGCGAGTTCCCCCGTCTGCATTCAGGACATCACAATCTACTGTAAGAGCAACTGGACCAAGTGCCTCTAGGTCAATCGC
>CAUZNH010000151.1:0-3951 GCA_963581345.1 Candidatus Thalassarchaeaceae archaeon
ATTGTCACTTTTAGAAATCAACTTCATAACAGGACCTTTGGCTATCAATTGGACACAAGCGCCTGCAAGAATAGAGCCGGAAAGTCCGATTAATAATCGAACCCACCAATCCATTCCGTCTATTATCTCCCAGTACTCTAGAGCCGCATCTACAAGAGTCATTGTTACCTCCATACCCTATTAGATGAAAAAGTGTCGTAATCGGAATTATCAAGTATTTTTAGAATATGAAATTTAAAATTTGGTGTTGTCCCGAAAAATTACTCGGATTCATCATCACTTTTGGCCACCAATTCTTCAGAGTTTTCTTCATTCTTAGAACCTAAAAAGTGGAAAAGTAATGGAATCGATGGGGCAATCAACCAGGCAATTATTCCATCACCCAAACTTATTGACACCTCTCCCGCAAAACGTATGAAGGCTTCAGCTCCATCTTCCCCTTCATCTGGTGGGCTTTCTTTTACAGCATCTCTTTGCGATGCATTTACCAAACCAAGATCATATCCCGAGGAATCAAATGCAAATTCAAGGCCAGTTGAATGTAATGAAAGTGTTGAATCAAATGTTGAATGCGCAAATTGCTCTTCGCCGGCCTCATCTCCAGTTTCTAATGCACCTCTAGCCTCGGGCCCAGAATCATCAGAATAGCCTCCAAACAGACTCATCGGAACCATTACGATGAGTAAAAATGCGGTAAAACCCCACATCCCAAATCCGAGCCATGAAAACCATCTTCTAAAAGACCCTAAAGCAAAAAAGGCGACTGTGAGAATTACGCCTTTTTCAACAAGATTTCTTGTTGCATCTAAATTAGAATCCACATTTACCTCTTCTTGGTTTTCATTAAGGTTTTCTCGGCTGTTTAGATAAAAGATAAGTGGCGTAGCATTGGTTATTTCAATCTGAATATTTTCCTGTTCCGAATCAATTGAATAATTCGCCCAAATTGTAGGTTCACGACTAGGGCCTTCTAGATAGGTCCCCTTTGCAGATACTTCATACCACACCTCTTGAATCAACAGCAAGCCAAGTAGTGCTACTGCTATCGCTACTACGCCTTGGCGCACATGTTTAGTCCGCATTCATTCCACTCGTGGTAATTCATTCTTGACGGCGAGGCATGATTCTTGCTACCATTGCTGCGCCAATCACTACGAATACTACAGAAATGAAACCAGGGGCTGGTAATCCAAACATACCACCAGATTCTTCCATACTGGTTTCAGATTCTTCACCATCTTCAGCCGCAGGTATCTCAACTATCATACTCTCAGGTGCATGGGTTCCTAGAGCCACTACAATTGCAGATACATCATGTGCTGCAACAGGAGCTAATTCCTCTATTGTGTCAGCTGTTTCGGCAAGAAGCAGCTCTTCCTCAGCAGCAGCACCAACCAAATATTCTAGATGAATTTCAACTGGTGGGTTATTGTTGTAGGTTGATGTTTCAGGTCCTAGGACTGAGTACACATTACCGGCCTCGGTTTCTCCAAGCAGTTGGAACCCAACAAATCGTGAATGTTCATTGCTCCACAAAGCGGCATAATTACCATCAACATATGGGAATTCAAGTTCAAGATCTTCATATTTTTCCATCTCAAATTCTAGTTTCTCTCCAACTGATTCCAAATTCTTGCCGAAGTCAGACTCTTCAAAAGCGCCATAAATATTCATTGCTAATTCCTCCAATTCCGATTCTAAGTCCTCTTCATCAACACCTTCATCAGAACCATCAGCACAATCATCTTCGCCATCATTTACATAATCTCGAGGGATTTCTTCACCATCATCACAAGTGAATGTATCAAACACAACCGTTTCCTCTGCATCTTCAGTCCAACCTTCAAATGCCGCCATCATTGCTTCAGCAGCAGTAGTTTGGTCACCACTTCCCATAACTGCATTTGCAAGGGAATAGCCTACCATTAGGCTCATTCCTGGTGTAAATGGATCCATCATTACTTCTGTTGCAGTAGTAGTTGTTCCGCCATCGTCAATTGTTATTGTCTGCTGGTCGCCAAATGTATATGGTATTTCAAATCCCAATCCATCTTCCATAATCATGTCATCATTATCTGAATCAAATGTACCTGCATCAGGTATCGAATCTGAAATTTGTAAATCTAAAGCATCTGCTTCAAATCCAAATTCATCCATTGGAAGACCAGTTAGAGAAATGTCATATGATTGTGTAGTTGCATAAGAACCAGTGATTTTACCACATTGTAATGCATCACATTCCCAATCAAAATCATTACCATTAGTCATCATGTTGATAACATTACTAGGGTGCTCTAGGCGCCATTCACTACTAATGGAATCAGCAGCCCAACCCAAATCAATTCCTGCGTCAAGGTCCATCTCAAATGAATCCCCATTGCCCGAAACATCGGTATAGATCCCCATCCCAGCCCCAATCCCCAAATTTGCGGATGCATCAAGGTCGGAACCAACCAACATCATGTCTGAAGTCACATATTCTGTGTACAATAAGTCCATCACAACAATTGTTTCATAATCAGCAGAAAGTACAACTTCCATTGAAGGTGCACCCATTACAGTATTATCATTCCAATCAACCATAAATCCTGCATCATACAACATTCCATGGCGTATGGTGACTTCAGTAACTCTGGTTGTCACAGTGTGAGAATCTCCACTATTGTCTGTTATTTGTTGTTCAGTAGAATCATCCCACTGTTCGACATACATCGATGAAATACCACTATACACATTCAAAATAGTAAGATTAAATCCACCATAATCTGCTGAGCCTTCTATGTCTTGAATAATGTCATTATATGGCAATCCAGTCATCTCCTCAATATCACCATTCAGATTTACCCATTCATATTCTACACCCCAAGTGATAGAATCGGTTGTTTCCGCCGATACCGTGGGTATCGTGGAAAGCATACTCAATGCTAACAATCCGGCTACTATCAGTGCTGTTCGAAACTTACTTCCGTCCATGAAACTCCATGCCACCTTAAGGTAATTAATGATATGGATTGACTATTCAGTATTCAAAAATTAGAAGTACGACTATACCTGGTTTGAATAAGCAAAAAAAAAGTTGGGAAGGCAGGGTGCCGAAGCACCCTACCCTCCGCGTTTTCGAGGTTCTTAGGAGGTGATCCACCTGCAGGTTCCCCTACAGGTACCTTGTTACGACTTAACCCTCCTTGTCTAAGGCAGGCTCGAATACCCCAATTAAAGGTAGCCTCACCCACCCCAAACTAAGATGGTTTGACGGGCGGTGTGTGCAAGGAGCAGGGGCATATTCACCGCGCCATTTTGAGACGCGATTACTACGAAATCCAGCTTCACGAGGGCGAGTTACAGCCCACGATCCGAACTACGAACGGGTTTCGGGATAGCATCTCCTCTCGGAGTAGCGGCCCTTTGTCCCGTCCTTTGTAGCGCGCGTGTAGCCCAAAGCATTCGGAGCATACTGACCTACCGTTGCCCCCGCCTTCCTCTGACTTCACGCCAGCGGTCTCGCCATAGTGCGCCCTTTCCGGAGAAAGGGTTGGCAAATGACGATGGGGGTCTCGTTCGTTATCTGACTTAACAGAACGCCTTACGGTACGAACTGACGACGGCCATGCACTACCTCTCTGAAAATCCGACAAGCTCGTTACGCTGGTCTTCATCTAACAGTCGGCTTTGGTGAGTTTTCCGGCGTTGAATCCAATTAAACCGCACGCTCCTCTCGTTGCAGTGCTCCCCCGCCAATTCCTTTAAGTTTCAGCCTTGCGACCGTACTCCCCAGGCAGTGGACTTAACATCTTCACTCCGGCACCGAGAATCCTCGAAGAATCCCCGACACAAAGTCCACAGCGTTTACACCTAGGACTACCCGGGTATCTAATCCGGTTCGTGCCCCTAGGCTTCGTCCCTGACCGTCAGATCCGTTCTAGTGTAGAGCCTTCGCAACTGGTGGTCCCT
>CAUZNH010000152.1:0-3924 GCA_963581345.1 Candidatus Thalassarchaeaceae archaeon
AACAAAAGGGTCACAGTTTTCACAACTGTTGCGCGTGAGGATGAGAACCGCATCTCGTTGAGCGATGAATTCTGGCCAAGTGTCATCGGTGAGGATTTCTGCTGCCATTGCCCTTTCGAGTTTCCTCAACCCTTTATCACTATTCACAACCAGTTAGTTCGCTACCTGCGATTGAGCAAATCCAATCCGCGTGGCTAGAAACTCTGGTATTTAGAGCGAGGTCTCCGTAGTAACCGTCAGTAGATCCATGGCTAGTCAAACCAATGACTGTCCACTCACCATTTATTTTCAGATATGTTGGACCTCCTGAATCTCCTGGCACTGATGTGCCTTCAAGGTCTAGTGCGACTGAACTACTGTTCCCAACACCAACATATGAAAATTCACCATCTGAATGTTCACCTTTGGCAAGTGAATTGTAATCACCTTCTGGGCTGTCGAAGTCATAAACGACCCAACCCCCTTGCCATACATCATCACCAGAGTATTTTTTTGGGGGGTCAATGTCATCAGAGAGCCTATCAAGTGTGTTTTCCCATGCTCTGCGTTGAGAATAGTAATCTCCAGAGTCATCATCGGTTACTCTCCCGTAATCCCCAAACCCTGAGCTGTAAATCAAAGAATCGAGAAATTCATCATCTAATTCGGTAGAGTTTGCCCAAGGTGCGGGAGTTACCCCTTGAATAGATGAAGTCAATTCAATTAGTGCAATATCGACCCCATACTCCAATCCATCGTTTGAATTATCAGCACGCCAGCCAGGGTGAATATGGATTGCCTTGACATCGTAAGTTGCATCTGGATTCTCAAAATCCGAACCAACAGATACGACCCATGAACCGGGCTGCTCTTCCCCATACTCTTCGTCGAGTACCACATGACCAGCAGTTAGTACCCAACGGTCACCAATGATGACGCCACTACCAAAGTCACTGATAGCAACGGTTGTTGAGAAATCAGGATATCCTTCACCAACCAAGTATGGTTCTCTGTTCGCCCCTAAATCTTCGTAGGTTGAGTGAGAAACATCCAATCGGTATCCAAATTCTGGAGGTGGTAAAAGAGCCCAAATGATGGCTCCGAGTAATAGAAGGATTACAATTATAATTGCAAAAATTCCTCCTCCCAATAGAATCCAAAATTTGTTGCTTTTTCGATGAGTTTGGACATACACGATATTCTGTTGTGAGTAAGATGGGTGCAGAGGAATTACCGCAGATATCTGTTGTTGATGCTGTGGTAAATTCTGTTGAACAGGAATCCATTTGGTTCCATCCCAAACAAAATTTCCATCTTGGCTGAGAGTCATGTGTCATTCATCTCGCTCATGAACCCAAATGATGTGGTAGCCAAAACCAGTTTTGATGAATCCATCAATCGTTTTCAGGTCTTGCTCCCAGACCTTTTTTGAGAAATCAGGAACCATCTGCTTGTAGTGAAACCACCCCAAGTCGCCACCCTTTGAGCCGGATGGACAGGAAGAATGTTTGCGAGCCATTTTTTGAAATTCTTTTTGAGGCTTTCTAGCAGCAGTAACTTTCTCAACAAGTTGAATCGCTTGGGATTTACTAGCAATCAAAATATGACTTGCATGTGCTCTCTTTATTGTCATTTAATCAGACCCCATTCTCATACTTCTCCCCACGCAAGGTATCTTGCATAGGTGCCATAGATGATTGAACTAATGGCTAAACTTTCTTCGTTGAAGCGAGTCATATCATCTGCATATGTGTGATATTCATACGAGCCTGAGCCGTAGCAGACTAGGGCATGTCCTGGCTTGTCATTATCGTCTTGCACTGTATCATAGACGAAAGGCCCGTGATCGGAATTATAGGGCATTCCAGTTGCAGTATTTTTCGCTCCATCTAGGGTTCTGATGTTGATGGTGTAATTTGAAGTCAATTCTGGGCGCTGTGATTCTAGCAATGAAACAATGTTCTTAACGTGGTCTACATCGCTTTGATAATTGCCGAAGAGAGAAAGACTATTGCCCCTTTCAGGGTCAATGTCAACATGATTCATATCTAAATTAATGTAGATAATAAGGTTGTCAGCCAAGGTTTTTTGATATTTCTCAACCCATGCTTTTGAACCATGTAACCCTTCCTCTTCACCGCCCCATGTGCAGAACTTTATGGTGTGTTTTGGTGTACCTAAATCACCGAACATGATTCCAAACTGCCTTGCCAATTCTAGAACTGAAGCAGTTCCAGATGTATCATCAACAGCACCCGGTCCATTGTATACTGTATCATGGTGAGCGCCGAAGATAATCAGTTTGTCATCATCCCCTTGAATAATTCCACATGGTACTCTTACTGGCCTCATGCCTTGGTTATCAACATCAATCTCAATACCAATTTTCACATCATTTGTTTCTCTTTGCTCAAACAAATCACTGAGTTCCTCCCCCATCTTTTTTGACAGTTGAACGAATGGGATTGTTTCTGGGAGGTTCCCTCCTGTTTGGTCTAACAAACCTTCAATGTCAACGGTTTTGAAAATCGGAACACAATCGTCAGCGACAACTTTTCCGCAGTTATTTACTACATTTACTAGGAAAAGTGCTGCTAAGTCGCTCTGGATTGCTTTTGCATAAATATCTGTGTTACTGCCAACTCCAGCAGAGCCCCAAACCATTCCAACCTCTCCCGTCGCTTGAGACCACAAAGTATCATCACTTCCATTTGATAAATTGATAATGTTGAGGTTGTCACCAAATTGGTAGTTTCCAGTGCCGCTGTACCCTTGGATGACATAGTCGAAGCGGTGTAGGAATTCTTTTTGCTGAGCATTGATGTCTTCAATACCACATGGGAAAGCTGCTTGTCCCCAGGGGTATGTTCCAGGGATGCAATAAAAAATACTGGGTGGAGATTGGATTTCAAACATCGGTACATCAAATACCTCAAGGGTCGCTGACATCCCATATTCTGTGAAATTTTGTTTGTTTGATTCTGCTGTTGCTAGTTCTTCTTGGCTACCAGACATTCTGCCATCCCATTGCGGGTGTCCTAGGCTAACTAGGTGGCTGGCCCTATCCCGTGCTTGAGTTGGATCAAAATCAATTAGTGTATATTCAGGTTCATCTTCTAGCCAAGACATTAGAGCAGGAATACCAATAATACCGCCCCCCGCAATGCTAAGAAGTAACAGTGTTACAACTAAAATTCCAAACATCGGGATTTGTGCACCAAAGACTTCTCTGCTCGCTTTCATCCGGCTTGCAAGAGAAGAATCTTCAGAGATTTCAGCAACTAATACTGCGTCCAGAACTTCTTGTTCTAATTTAGAAGATTCAGTTTGTTCATATTTCTCTAGGCGCGTAAGTTTTTCACTTTTATTTCCACTACTTTTGAGATTAAGATGCTTCAACTCAGCAGTCAATTCTGCCGAAGTCATATCTTGATATCCCATGTTACTCATCACTCCGTGGCACTAGGTCCTTCATCAACCCAACCCCAAAAGGTGTGTTTTATTTTTGCTATCCACAATCATCAAAAGTAGTTCAGTAAGTTCTTGCTCACTTAGTCGAAGTAACCTCTTCCCCTGTCCATCTTTGTGATAATTGATGTTGAACATCTAACTGGTCAAGTATACGCGCTATAACGAAATCAACCAAGTCATCAATTGATTGGGGATTGTTGTAATATCCTGGGTTTGCTGGGAGAATTACTACACCATAGCCAGAAAGTTTTGCCATGTTCTCTAGTTGCACTGTAGCGTATGGTGTCTCGCGTGGGATGACAATGAGTTTCCTTCTTTCTTTCAAGGCAACCATGCCAGAGCGGGTAATCAGGTTGTCACTAATTCCTGCTGCTAATTTTGAAATGGTTGTTCCCGAGGCAGGGCAGATTATGTAAGCGTCAAATTTTGCTGAGCCTGAGGCTGACTTTGCCGCTAAATTATCGTTATTTTCTA
>CAUZNH010000153.1:0-3917 GCA_963581345.1 Candidatus Thalassarchaeaceae archaeon
TCATTTAGCAAATCATTTAGCCATTCTTTAATCCTAATTAATTCAGGCATGATGACTTCATGCCCCATTCTATAGCCATTCCACTCGCATGGGTTCCCTGCGGCAACCATGCTTTCAAGGGCGGCTCTTCCCATCATTACCGGTACCATGTCATCATCGACCCCATGGCCAAAAAGAATTGGTGTTTCGCGATTCTCGTCACTTGCTTCAACATCATAAGTATCTGCTAAGACTTGGTATGCTGAAAGTATCATCATCCCAGCCAACTGCTTTTGAAAGCGAGACCCAACATGTAGGGCAAGCGCTCCTCCTTGTGAAAATCCTGCAAGAACCATATTTTCGTACGCAATTCCCCTTTGATGTTCTTCTTGTAGTAACTCAACAACCAACTTCGCACTACTCCTGATTGAGTTTTCGTCCTCTCGGTCAGGTGACTCCCAGTCAAGGGTTTTTATGTCATACCAGGCAGGCATTTCCATACCCATATTGATAGTCACAGGTATAATCGGTGCATGGGGGAAAACAAAGCGAGTGTTCGGACATTCAAGCATTGGGACTACGGGTTCAAAATCATGTCCAGATGCACCTAGGCCATGTAACCAAACTACTGTTGATGTATGTTCCAACTCTGGCTCGACTACCACTGTTTCTAGGACTCCCATCGCTATCTCCAAATTGCATCGCCCCCGGCCTTACTCTTATCCACTTTTCGTGAAGAGATGTAAGGATATCATCGGTTGAACCTTATCTGCGATTTCCTGTGAATGACCGATTTGCTCATGGGCTGAAGCGATAACCGGTGTATGATGGCAGAGGTCAAGGTGGTTTTGCTTGGTACCGCCCAAGATGGTGGAGTGCCGCAAGCGGGCTGCGTGAAATCTTGTTGCATGAATGAATTTGGCGGACCAACAAGGCATCGTAATCCTGTTGCACTCGGATTGACAGCCGCAGATGGAAGCCGCCATCTCATAGAGGCTAGTAGGACCTTGGCAGATCAACTGATTATTTGGTCAACAGTAGATGGAGAACCTCTCAACAAGCTAGATTCAATATGGCTCACACATGGACACTTAGGCCACATTGATGGGCTAGGGCTGTTTGGTTGCGAAGCATGGGGTGTAGAAGAAATACCACTTCACGCATCAGAATCAATGATTAGAGTGGTGGGATCAAGCCCTCCTCTTGCGCCACTTTTTGACAACGGACATCTCATCCCAACTCCTTTTCATTCTAGTAAAAAGGTTGAGTTAACTAAAGATTTGACCATAACACCTGTGAAAGTACCACACCGAGACGAACATACTGATACCCACGCATTCCTAATTGAAGGGCCATCAAAACGTCTGCTATTCTTACCTGACCACGACTCTTGGATGGAGACATTGAAACTGCACTCTGCTGATAATCCCCTTGCTTGGTTACATTCTTTATTCGTTGATATAGTCCTGTTAGATGGGACTTTTTGGTCAGGTGAAGAGTTGGGGGGGAATGCTAGGGGAATTGGCCACCCTCCGGTAGAAGAAACACTTGAATTACTTGGGATAAAAGGTCCAAGTGACCCCCGAGTAGTGTTTATTCATCTCAATCATACTAATCCTTTGCATGATGAATCATCTGCTGAAACAGCTAGAGTAAGGGCCATGGGCTGGGAAGTGGCTAGGCAACCGATGTCCTTCAATCTCTGACTTGAACTGTCACGGTGTCAGAAGTGCTCGCCTGATCATTATCGATGACGGTCAAAGTGAAAGTGTGATTTCCTTTAGGTAATTTGACCTTGATAATAGGCACCTCACCAATCACTCGATTAGTAACATCTCTCCAAGTGTGGGCAACTATTACCCCATCTTCATCAAAAGAGCGCGTCCCGTCAAGAGTTACTACGGCTGTACCGGCTTCATCTGCTTGAACAATCAAATCCTCACCAGCGTCGGCTACAGGAGGCGCGTTCATTCTATCTGGGGCTCCCGAAAGAGCGGAATCAAAATCAAACTCTTCCTTTTGGGTTTCATCTGTGAGAGTTATTTCGGCTTCTAGCAAGCCCATCAAATCGTCTGAACCAACAGAAGTTGAACCACCACTAGAAAGTTGAGTTATTTCATCCTCAGTAAGGAGTTCTGAATAATCCTCTTCTCCGCCGTATAATGCTTCAACTGTATTTGCACCCCGTTCACTTGGAGAAGCAGTTGAATATTCTTGTAAGTCAGAATCAATATCGCTTCCGGATTGCATCAAATATGTCTCAGCTTCCGAATTCAGAATTAAAATCTGGTTATCTCGTGTGTAATCATTCTGATTATCACCTGCAACGACAATTAATTTACCATTATTACTAACCATAACCATCTCAGTGAGACCTGTGTGTTCAACCTGCCATTTCTCCACGCCCTCACCATCAATTAGGTGAACTTGGAACCAAGTTGCAATAAGTAGGTCTTGGCCAACAGGAATTAGGTCGTTGATGCTGTAAGGTGACTTGAACCTCGTAATTTGAGAGCGTTCTGAGTTAAACTCAATGACTTCTCCATCAAACATTCCGCAAACAACTCCAGAATCTGTGGGGGTCAGAACTTCACAACGTTGTCTAAGGGTTACTCTCGCGGCCTCTTGACCCATCGGGGTCCACCATTCAAGGACAATTTCCTCTTCATCTCCCATGGTGACATCAAGAGCCTCGCGGGCGATACAGAGGTGCCCATCAGCCAAGTAACATATCGCTGTGACTCGCTCTCCTTGCTCACCGCGCGAATCACGTTTGAACCGAACATTTCCATTGCGATCAATAATAGTCACATTTCCAACATCATCGGCAATTGCAACAGTATCTCCCTTTGGTGAAACTGCTAGGCGAGTCAATTCTCCAGATTCATAATGAGTTAGTAGACGTCCACTAGAGGAGAGAAGATGGAGTAAGCGAGCCCCATCAATAACTGCTACTAAATCGCCTGATGGAGATACTGCTAGATGGTCACAACCACCCCCAAGACGATGGCTCCATCGATGGCCACCAAGCCTTTCATGACCGTGTAATTCTCCTGAGTGGCTACCCACTACTATGGTTCCATCTGGGGCAAATTCTAATTTTGATATACCGCCTTCTATGGTTTTTGAGTCAGATCGGTTTTCACCATCTATATCACAAATCGTTAGTTCTCCACCCTCTTCTCCCCACGCAATATACTTCCCATCAGCAGAAAAAGAAACCGCTGTCACGCGGGATTCGGGCTTTAGAACGCTGGCAGGGTCAATGGTGAGTGGCATCGCTATCAATATCAAGAGGGAATCACTTTGCTTTCATGCTATCGCTGAATCAAATCCGGCCCTACGTCTCAGTTCGTCCAAAGTTTCCTCACTCCAACCCACCAATGGTTCAAGTGTTGCCATGGGTACATTACCTTCACTTTGGAATGTTTGTGCCCCAAGATTATCACCTACTACTGCCCACACGGCGCCAATGTGTCCTGGCCCTGGTGCGGTTGCTAAATAGGACTTTAAATCATCATTAATTTGAGATGGGTCCCACAATTTTACTAGGTCAAGAAGTTCTGATTTAGAATCGGGGGAAACAATCAAGCGGCAACCACGTCTCATTACTAGCCATGCTGCTAAGTAATCCCGTTCATTGTTTAACTCCGTGATTACAGATCCTTGTACTCCTGTAGGCAATCCGCCTTGGCAAACGATTTTCGTACCAAGTATTCCAACTTCTTCTGGCATTAGAGAGATTCTAACAGGCCATTCAGGGTTCGAGAGATTCACTTTCAGATGCGGGGCCCGAGCCAAGATAGCCGCTCCTACTGCACTAGCAAATGTCTGACTTGTCCATTGCTGTTTATCGCCATGACGTTTGCACTGAACGGCAAAAGTCGCACCTTTCTCAGTCGGTGCAAGATGAATCACTGCGTCTGCAACTACCTCAG
>CAUZNH010000154.1:0-3871 GCA_963581345.1 Candidatus Thalassarchaeaceae archaeon
CTCATAATCGGCTCGGCCATTGGTGTCATCCACCTGCTCTCTCTCATTCAATTCAATTGGGCTTAGGCTTGCTACGATGCTCATTAACATCAGCAGTGCTAAAACCAAACTTGTTGCTCTCTTCATGACGTCAACCCTGCTGTATCATACTAACAATTCTAATCGTATATAATGGTCCCCGACCATTAATAATTGGACGGAATGTACTTCCAATTCGTTTATCAGAGGATTTTAGCGATTTCTTCGCCAAGGATTGGTAGTGCCTCTTCCCAAGTTGAAACGATGCCATAATCGGCTACCTTGAATATTGGTGCTTCTGGGTCTTTATTGATCGCAACAATGTACTTGCTAGTACGCATTCCTGCCAAATGTTGAATCGCACCTGAAATACCAACCGCAATGTATAGGCTTG
The DNA here is from genome assembly GCA_963581345.1 of Candidatus Thalassarchaeaceae archaeon. Taxonomy (GTDB): domain Archaea; phylum Thermoplasmatota; class Poseidoniia; order Poseidoniales; family Thalassarchaeaceae; genus MGIIb-Q1. The sequence continues at coordinate 413 of CAUZNH010000154.1, forward strand.
GATTAACTGTCTTTCCAGTTTGACCTACTTGCATAGAGTGAGGGATTTCATCCCATGCGTCTACAGCGGCTCGGCTAGCACCGACCGCGGCCCCTAACTTATCTGAAAGTGCATACAGATGCTCAAAATTATCTGGACTGCCCATTCCTCGGCCTCCTGAGATGATGATATCTGCGTCGGAAACATCGAGTCTTGCGCTTGCCTTTGCAATTGCTTCTTGAACAGCAATTTTCACATCACCACTTTGCTGCACAGTAGCAGATTCTGCATTGCCACCGTCTCCAGCTGGAGGGAATGTGTTTGAGCGAAGTGTGACTGCACAATCGCCACCAACGGTGACTTCTTGCATCGCTTTACCAGAATAAATCGGATGAGTCATTGTCAGCCCTTGTGAAATTGCCACAACATCCTGCACCACAGGAATACCACGGCGGGCTGCGATCCTTGCAACCACGTCTCTACCTTGAGCGCTAGCCGCTCCAATGATGACACCTGTCCCAGACGCAGCATCAAATGCTGCAGCCCACGCACCGCCATCAAATGTTGAGAAACAATCCCCCACAACTGAGAGAACTTTTCCAACACCAGCAATTCCTGCCGCTGCATCTGCGCCGACTCCCCCAGCACATAGGATAGTAGGTGATGCACCTAAGGATGTGGCCGCCCCAACTAATTGGTTAGTCACTGGATGTAAATTGTCGCCTTGAGTTTCTGCAATGATTGTAATGTCCATCTCTACCCCTCCTACAGCACCTTTGCCTCGTCACGTAATAATCCCACCACTTCGGGCACACTTCCTGAGCCTTCGTAGGTCTTACCTGGTGGTTTTTGAGCAGGGGATGAATGTCCGTTGAAATTAACTTGTGATGCGCTAACATCGCCACCTACAACCTCAATTTGAGCCCGCTTAGCCATCATGATTCCACGAACATTGGGACGGCGTAACTCATTCTGAGTTTTTGTGAAAGTTACTACTGCTGGAGAGGACACAGTCACTCTCTCACTACCACTTGCAGTTGGCCTTAGGTAGGAGCCTGCTGAATCAGACTCACTCACTTCTGATACACAAGCCGCACCAAGAATTTCTGCGATTCCTGGTCCTGTAGAACCCTGATTGCGGTCTGCTGATTGCTTGCCGCAGTAGACCAGATCTGCGCCGGCTGCTGTGACCGCGTTTGCGAGCGCAGCCTGTACCTGATTGGAATCCAAATCTTGCCATTCATCTTGCCAAATCCGCACCAACTTGGTGACACCAAGTGCTGCTGCATCTTTCAGGACCTTGTCTGCTCTTGCTGGACCCAAAGTGATGGCAGTGATTGAACCACCAGCCGCTTCTATGTGTTGCAATGCAGCCTCGAAAGCGTACTCATCGTACGGGCTGGTTACCCAACTTGCAATTGTAGATTCATCTACACGACCATCGACTACAACGATCTTGGCGTTGGTGTCGGGTACTTGCTTCAGCAACACGGCAATTTCTACCATGATGCGGCGACTTAGGATGCCTCTATGAACATTTAGACTAAACAAACAGGTGCTCTTACAGAGCAAATCGGAAAAAAAACTCCGAAAAAACAAATTCTTGCTCTTTTTTATTCAAATAGACCGGGTGAAACTCTGAATGCCTGTGATATGACGTCCAATAATCAAATTATGAATATCATGAGTGCCTTCGTAGGTCTTGACAGATTCTAAATTTGCCATATGTCGCATGATACAATACTCATCTAAGATTCCATTTGCACCATGGATATCTCTAGCCTCTCTAGCGATTTCAAGAGCGATGTCAACATTGTTCATCTTAGCGAGTGAAATATGTTCAGGAATCCATGAGCCATCATCCTTCTTACGCCCTAACTCAAGCGCTAATAATTGCCCCTTGGTAATCTCTCTCAACATCCAAGCCAACTTGTTCTGTACAAGTTGGTAAGCAGCAATTGGATGGTCAAATTGAATGCGAGAAAGTGAATATTCCCTTGCCGAATTAAAGCAAGCTTGAGCCGCCCCAATCGCTCCCCAAGAAATCCCAAATCGTGCATTGTTTAAGCAAGAGAAAGGACCCTTCAATCCCTCCACACCTGGTAAAATCCTGTCTTTGGGAATCTTGCAATCCTGAAACACCAACTCACTAGTCACACTAGCCTTCAGCGAGTGTTTGCCCTTCATCTCTGGAGCGGAGTATCCTTCATCACCGGTCTCAACAATAAAACCACGAATAACGCCATCCAATTTTGCCCAAACCACTGCCAAGTCTGAATTCGTGCCATTTGTAATCCACATTTTAGCACCATTCAACAAATAGTGGTCGCCTTTGTCTTCGGCCTTGGTAATCATATCACCTGGATTTGAACCATAATCTGGCTCAGTCAATCCAAAACAGCCAATGATGTCGCCAGTTGCCATTTTCGGCAAGTATTTGTTCTTCTGTTCTTCGCTGCCGAAGTCCCAAATCGGATACATTGCTAGAGAACCTTGCACACTCGCAAATGAGCGAAGTCCGGAGTCACCACGTTCCAACTCTCGGCAAATCACCCCGTATGCCACATAGGAAAGACCTGGACAACCATAGCCTTCAAGCGGTGCACCAAGCACCCCCATTTCACCAAGTGCTACGCGCCATTCGTCCGGAAAAACACCATCACTGCAAGCCTTTTCAATTTTTGGAAGTACTTCATCTTCAACCCAGTCGCGAACCATATCGCGGACCATTATTTCCTCATCGGTAAGTTGTGAATCAAGATCGTAGAAATCAAGTGCTTCGTACACCATCTCTGTCACCCTTGATTATCTGCGGCCTTCAACGGCTCATCAATGCTCCGATTGAGTCTGTTGCTTCACTTTTTAGCACCCTTTCTCGCTTTGCCTTTCAATTGACCTTTATTTGCCTTAGCCGCCTCTCTCTTCGCAGCCAAACGACCATTTGACCAAGCCATGTATCTTTTCTGCAAGGCTGGAGAACTCATGTAAATCAACCCAACAACTACACCAGGAACTGCGATAATTACGAGCATTGGCGCAAGGACTGCTACTAAATTTTCTGAAATTGTATTTTGAGGTGGATAATAATACACCACTCGACCGTAAGAAGTAACAGCATATCCTTCGTCAGAATTGATTGACCATCCACCCACAAGTGTTTCTCCGCTGAGTGCTACATCATCTCCTGTTGCATCTGAATTATCCAACCATGGATAGGCCAAGCCCATCTCGTCAGTGCCCCCTTTTATATCCCAGTCAACCCAGCCAAAAGGTGCTGTTTGGAATAGTAAGTGGTCCTTGTCACGGACATGTATTCCAGTGAACTCTCCAGAAATTTCTACATTCTTCACTGACACAAATGAACTTGCGGGATTATTCAAATCTAGTTCAACAATGCCGACCGAATGCCCTTGACCAACTCCAAAACACCTATCTCTCTCAATATGAGGGCATTCTACTGAGAACCATCTCGTTCCTTCA
>CAUZNH010000155.1:0-3864 GCA_963581345.1 Candidatus Thalassarchaeaceae archaeon
TGGTCGGCATGATTGTCGTTTATTCTCTAGTAGGTTGGTTAGTAGGAACAACTCTTGACCCAATCGTTGGTTTACTTGGTTTACTTGGGTTAGCGATTATTGGTTTTGTATTAGGTGAGAGGTGGATTCCTGACCCTGCGATGAGGATGCTGGGTATCACATGGGTAATCATCACCATGAAATTGTTGTACGGGTTAGCCATTGACTTAGGTCACTGGGAGTTGTGGGGTGTTTTCCCAATTGAACCGACCGTGCTAGGTGGAGTATTGCTCACCCTTGTGGCCATCAATGTATGGGTATCTTATCACCATGATGAAGATGCAATTGCCGCTCAAGCAACATTGGTATTGCTGGCAATCGGTTCTAGCGCTGGCGCGGTGTATGGGCAAATTGGCGTAGCTATAGGAATCATTGTTGCTACTCTATTGTTGCATGGTTTAGCTTGGCATCGGAAAAGTGGCAATCTTGCATCACTTGGAATCGCCGCTTCCAATTTGTGGATTGGTATGCACGCATTCAGTAATAATTGGTCTGTTGGGGCATTAGAAATCGTACCTTTTGATGACTTGCTGTTGTTATTCCTTCTGCTTAGTGGCATAAATGTTCTTAATGCGGCGATGGCGGCTAGGTTTTCGGCTGAGAAAAATTGGTTTTCTGATGGATTACAGTTGGTTGGGCTTGGTCGACCTGGACTATGGTCGGTATCAAGTGGACTAGGAATGATGGGGGCGTTATTGGCAATTTCTGCTAACCGAGCAGAAACATCGTACGCGCTTGCTTTGATCATGATGCTCCTTGCTTGTTTCGGAGGCTCATACCTAGTAGTCAGAAAAGTTCCAAAGAGCCGTGTTATCACTCCACTTGCTATTGCATTACCAGCCTTAATATTGATTCTCATCGTACAGTTATCAGCACCTTTCACAGTACCTTTTGGAATTGGAGCATACGACGTATTCGCTGTTGGTGCGGCTATCCTTACAGCATACATACTGCTCTCGAATCAATCACTGGTGAGTGATCATGTTTTGTGGGGCGGAAGCCTCGTATTGATTCTCTTGATGACCATTCTAATCCCAGCCCAACCTTCTGCCCAAGGTGGTGATGGGGGACTGATTTTGTTCATCGCACTAGGGGCAATTCACCTTGGTACCGCGGTTCTAGCCCTATTGAGAAAATCACCTTCACTCGCTGGTGTAACCATTCTTTCGCCTTGGCTATGGGTTCTGTTCATTTCTTTCTGGGCAATGGGTGCCCAAACTTTCAATGCCGCAAACCAATCATGGGAATTAGCAGCCGGTGTAGTCGGTTGGGATGGTCAATATTTGGTTGTGTACTTAGTAGCGGTGACGATTTTACAGTATCCTGTCAACAAAGCACTTGGAGAGTCCGGGGTAAACCTAGCTGCCCGTCTAGTAGGTCTTTCAGAAGTTGGTGCAAGATTACGTGATAGTGGCTTGTTGAAGTTGTGGAATATCGGTTTTATTCTATCTCTTATCATTTGGATTGTTGTATCTCGTGGAACGGAAGTTTCAGGTTATGGGTTGATTGCAGGATTAGCAGTCGTGTTAGCAATCAATATTTTTGCAGAATGTCGTGGTGAGCATCAGGATAACCCACGCACTTTGATGGTGTTGTTTGGAATTACAACTTTGTTGTTACAGTGGCGCAACGGGCTTGATGCGGCTTGGATGCTGATGATGGTAGGTGGACTTGGTTCTCTCGTGCTATTTAGCAAAAATATCGAAACCGAGGATATTCTTAGTCTGTTGATGGGATTCTTGACCGCCCAAATGGTGATATTTTCACTTGACCAGCGAACCACATCTTTATTGGATGGTGAACAATTATTTCCATCTGAAACCACAGGTTGGGTAATTCTCCTATCTGTATTACTGGCTCTTGCTCTGTATTTGCCTAGGGCCGGTAAAATGGAGAAGTTGCTCAAGCCCGCCGCTTCTTCCGCAATGATGTTGATGGCCACAATTTGGGCTATGATGGCAGATGGAATGACATTTACCCAACTTTCACTTTCCGCTCTAATGTTTGTTGGTTCGGCTATTTGGTTAGCCGCTCAAGGTGAATTACGTGCTGAATTGAAGGCCGTTGGGGCACGAGAAGAGAGGCGAGAGAGAATTGAACGAATTGATGAAGTGCAACGCTCTTTAGGGGCTAGTGAGTCATTACCATCTCTCCTTCATGATGAGCAACTTATGCTTCCATCAGGGGAGCGTTCACCCTCCGCTGCATTAGCGGTTAGTGGAGAGCAGGAAGCCGCCCTTTCTAGCAAATCTGCACTAACTCTTAATGAAGCCTCCAAGACCTATCATTTTGATTCCGAAGAGGCGGCTACTGCAGCCGCAGGCAGCGGCGTTTCCATTGAACATATGTCGCAAGCCAAGTCTGTAGGGGCAATCAAAACAGTTGCTCCTGAATTGTATATGCAGGCTGAAAGAATGCGCAAGCGCTCCAAGAGGAGAGGTGAATTGTCTCGTGAAGAGATGTTGTATGGTGATATACATCATAAGCCAGTGATTGTACTTGCATTCATTGCTTGTATTATCCTATTTGGAGTATATACTGTGTGGAGTTTTGGTTCAGCATCAGCTGGAATATTAGTGATGAGTGGTGCAGTTTCTCTTGTACTCATTGGTATTTCGCGATGGCGAGCCAGCAGTAATGATTTGAGTTTGCCAGATGTGCTTGGTATTGAGACACCATTTGCTGCCACAATAGCCGGTTTGACTCTAATGCAAATTACTGGTAGATTAGCAGCAGGTGCCTCTCTTGGCAATCAATTAGATTTTGGAGTATTTGCAATCATTGTATTGCTAATTATTGGTATTTCCCTAACTGGTCGTAAGGACTTGGTACACCGCATCCCTGCAGCGATTGAGTGGTATGTGGCAACCTTACTTGTTTCTCGGATTGCTGGGGCTATGATGGCTGGAACTATGCCAATGCCTGTATTGACAGATCCATTCACTCCTTTAGAAGGCGGGGACATGCTTTCCTTCACTGTCCCGTGGTTGCTAGTTGAAGTGGTGTTGTTAGTTTGTATTGTAGCATGGGATTGGATAGAGGGGGTTAGGAGACGTCACGGACTTCCAGATTTTCACGGCGCGGCCGGAAGAGGTGGCTGGGTAGTTTCAGTGGCGATGCTATCTATTGGTCCAGTGGCTATCATAGCAATTGTACTGGGCTTGCGCCGTTCAATTCAGTGGCAACAACCAGCTGCAGTTGGAATCATCGTTCTTAGTACAGTTATTGCGGTTAGGTCACTGGCAAGTTGGTTTGATGGATTGGCAGAATTCATCCCACATCTGATGATAATTCTAGGGTTGATTACCCTTGCTTGTTTGGTGTTAAGCGTACCAATGCGAAAGCCTGGTTGGAGCGCAACATGGTCTTGGGATGCCCATATTCTTCTACCATTAGGAGTCCTATTACTCACTGGGGTAAGTGCATTATTGGTTATTTCTTTACTCACGCTTTCTCTAACCATTTGGGTAACGGGGATTCTTCAATTACGTCGGTCCCTTCGAATTTGGGGAGCCGCAGATTTGGTGTTTGCATTAGTAGCGGCAGCATTAGCATCCCAAGGTGTTATCAACACAAATTCACTATTATTGATGGGAATTGCATTAGGGCTTGAATTAGGTATTATCGCTTGGCTTGGACAGAAACACGAGGGCCAAATGGCCATTGATTGAACTAGTCAATCCGTCCATATCTTGATTTGAGAGGGCTTACAGGGTGTGTTGTGTCTGGGCCGTGGATTAGTGATGAGCGCGAGGACCCACCAGTTCCTTTAGGGCTCAATGAGATGACAATTCCACGGGCTGCAATTTTAGCTTCGTTAGGGAC
>CAUZNH010000156.1:0-3860 GCA_963581345.1 Candidatus Thalassarchaeaceae archaeon
CAGGTATTATTTTCTTCACAGTGGGATACAAGATGGCCACTGCATTGATTGATGTGGGTGGCCCCCACGATACTGTAAGCATTGGAGTTGCATTAGCGGCCTTTGCTGTCACCTTCATCGGTGTGCTATCTTTGGTGTCGGGTCTAGTACTCTACATACTTGGAAAACAAATTGACAAAGTGCAATTAGAGTATTCCTGATCACACTAGCCGAAGTGTCTCAAGATTAGAAGGTGTAACCGTTCTGATGCGGTATGTTTCCCTTAACCCCTGTTTAAACTGATTAGCAATCTTTGCATCACCATGGTGCAAAATAATGAAACGCGGTTTTGGATTCATTTGATTGACATATTCCATCAGTTGGCGGCGGTCTGAATGACCACTCATCCCATCAATGATGACTAAGTCACATTCAACCCTAACCATATCCGTCCCCCGACCTCCATCGCTAATTGGTACATCCTTGAAGCCATCTCTGAGGCGGCGGCCGAGAGTTCCTTCGGCCTGATACCCAACGAAACAAAGAGTGTTGAGGCGTTCCCCACACCAATTTCTCAAATATTCAATTATCGGGCCACCAGACATCATTCCACTAGTCGCAAGAACGATGCAAGGGCGTGGGTTATTGATGATTGATTCGCGCTGGTCTCGACTCTCAACCTTCCTAAACCATTTAGAGGAAAAGGGATTAGATTCGTCATCTTTCAAGACTGATTGGCGTAATTCTTGGTTCAAATAATCAGGATGCATTGCATGAATTGCAGTAGCCTCTTGGATCATCCCATCAAGCCAAACTGGAACTGGTTCACAATCCCCTGATTTGAATAACTGGTCAATGGCAATCATCAATTCTTGACTTCGGCCCACAGCGAATACTGGACAGAAGACTTTTCCGCCCCTGCCAAGCACACGTTTCATCATATCCTGCAATTCTTGGGTGGCTTCCAACCGAGAAGGCTGGAACGATTTCGTACCCCCATAAGTTGATTCAAGAACTAGAGATTCAACGCGTGGGAAGCGCACATTAGCAGCATCATAAAGCCATGATTTTTCGTATTTTATATCACCACTAAAAACCAAATTATGCACACCTTCGCCAATATGCATGTGAACGGATGACGAGCCTAGAATATGCCCCGCATTATACAGTGTCATTTTGATGTCAGGGGCAATGTCTGTAGTTTTATTCCAATCTACATCAACCACGTGTAACATCATTGTTTGAACATCTTCTAGAGTGTATGCCGGCCTTCTTCCTTCAGACTGTGATACCTTTATGAAATCTAATTGCAACAAAACCATCAAATCGCGAGTTGGAGGTGTGCAATATACGGGACCACGGTAGCCGTATTTGAATAACACTGGAAGCATACCAATATGATCCAAATGAGCGTGGGTAATTACTACAGCATCAATCTTTTCAAGAGGCAATAATTCTGGTGCTGAAAAGTACGGCATCGAGGTGTCCTCTCGACCTGGTTTTGCCCCACAATCTACGATTACACGACTTTCGTTGGTTGTGACTAGGTGCATTGCCCTTCCTACTTCACCATAGGACCCTAGTGCAGTGAGCCTAACCCACGTTTCACCTGGCCTTTGAGGCCGGTAAATGTTGTTCCCAAACCTGCGAAGTGCTTTCTTTCGGTCGGTTGAATTGTCCATCCTAAATCGCCTTATGTCAGTAGATGTCCTACTGTCCATACGAGAAGAGCGAATTATTGATGTATGCCAGCCGATTTTATCTCTGACTTCTTTGAGATGTACACCCCTCTTCCCTACTGCCAATGCTGGGTCTTTACACTCAATTGTGCACTCTCCAATCGCAGGGTCAAACCAAATGTTCAGTACTAGCGCATCTTTTGGAATCGTATTCTTAATTAATTCATTAGCGTCTCTTGGGTTCATTAAAATCGATTCATGGGGTCTAACAATAATTCTTCTTTTTATTGTTTTAGCCATCTCACCAATTAGAGCATTGTTGAATTCTTCTGGAGTTTTTGAAATGATGGCTATGCTAGCCGCTTCTAGATCTAATTCATAATCTGCCTTACTAGGCATCATCTCTAGTAACTTCTCTTTGATTTCCTTAAAGGTCAATCTCATTTTCACACCTCGTTGTGTTTACTGTATCCCGCAGTTTACCGGCTCCCTCAAAGACAGAGGGTAATGGCAGTTTAACTGCCGGGAATCAAATATCAACTCTCAAATAGAGTTGATTAGTTTCTGCTTTTCTGCCTCAGTGAGTAAGGTGAATCCTTTGTCCATAGTGATTACGCAGAGATCCATACCATTTCCACTAGCAGCATCTCTTTGAGCTGATGCTAAAAGTGCCTTCGCGGCGACTTTTAATGCCTCGTTCTCTGTCATCCCATCTTTGTATTGGTCTTCTAAAACCCCATACATGTAAGGTGAACCTGAACCAGTTGCACAGTAAGTGTCTGATATCGAACCACCAGCGGAATCAATTGAGTACACATGGCTACCATCAATATCTACTCCTGCAATCAATAATTGAACCCAATATGGGCGACCACCGAGAATATTTGCAGTCAAAGTTGAAGCGGCCTCAACTTTCATTATGCCCCCACGCTTCATCTCATAAATAGCGATTTCAGCGGCCAAAACGCGAGAAAGGATTTGTGCGTGCCCAACTAGGCCAGCAGTTGTGAGAGCAATGTTATCTGCAATTGAGAAAAGCTTCTGAACATTCTTGTTGGCTACAAAGTGGCCCATAGTTGCTCGGTGATCTGCGCCTACAACTACTCCACCATCAAAGCATAACCCAATGGTGCTAGTTCCCGTCTTCAATGCCGTCATCTCTGCTTCCATATCATTACCTCCTAATTGCCCGTTCTTGAACATTCGCACGAAGCATAATCCCCGCTTCGGCATAGAGGGCGAAATACCGGCCCCTTATCAACCCGACTAAACCTAACTACCTACTTACAACATCAAAACAGGAAATTGGTTATGTGGCGAACCCTGCACCGACAGGTGGTGGGAATGATGGAGGAGAGTGAAGACGGGCCTCGCTGGATTGACATCCCGAGCACATCAGAAGGGGAACTACCACGCCCAGAACCGGGGCAACTTTACCATGACTTAGGCTCAATATACCCTGATGCCCCGGTCCCCCGAATAGATGGTGAGTTAGTCATTCGTAGAGCCGTGTTACACGATGTCACTGGTTTAGATGACATTTTTAATTGGGCTGCAGAGGGCGAAGTAGTAATTGTTGAATTGGGGAAAATCATTAACAGAGGTTTTGAATTCGAAACGGCAATTGAGCACATCTCAAACTTCATTATCAAAGATGTGGGTGGCTCGCTAGTCCAACTTGGAGAAGATCGCGTTCTTGTCTTACCCCCTGGAGTTAGTGGCGTTGCTGGTCTAGAAACAGAATCGTTTGAACACTCTCCGTGAGGTGAAAAAGTGGAAAGTGACATTGATTTGCCATGCCCTACTTGCAAGAATGAAGGTAGTTTAAAACTCCTATCAATGTCATCTGAAATTCCTTACTTTGGTGAGCATACTCAGATTACTCTTAGTTGCGAAAAATGTGGGATGCGCCAAACTGATTTCATACCATCAGAAGAACGTGGTGCCATTTCATTCAAACTGTCTATAGAAAAAGATGAACACTTACAAGCGAGAGTTGTAAGGGGCTCTTCTGGCACTGTTAGAATACCTGAGTTGGACTTAGAAGTGTGCCCAGGGACTCAATCAACTGGATACGTTTCAAATGTTGAAGGTGTAGTAAATCGATTTATTGACATCATTCGTATGATGATGCGCCAAATACGAACTGAAATTGAAGACGGCATTGATGAAGCTAGCCAAAATTTAGAGAAATTATTCCAA
>CAUZNH010000157.1:0-3850 GCA_963581345.1 Candidatus Thalassarchaeaceae archaeon
TGGCAAGCTACAACTCTGATTACACCTGTAGCATCAGTTTCCATATCAACACCACAAATATCACCTGCTGCTGTTGCGGTATACACCGGTTCAACCGTTGAACCATGAATGATTGCCAATGTCATTCGCTCTACCGTGGGGCCACCATCAAAGGCTATCCAAGGAACACCATCTCCAGTACTTCCTGCGCTAAACAAATCGCTCGAAAAATAACCAATTGACAAAGCCACGCAATTCGCTGTACTAATGGTACATAATTTTGCATCAGACGTTTGGGTTTGTTCGGTAAACAACACTAAGTCATGATTGAGAATGAATGGCTTAGAATCATTTGATGGGGTCAATGATGCCGTCATCAGTGATGTGACGTTACTACCATTTATTGACAACACTTCTCCCATACCGGTATTATTTACAAGGGCAACCTGCAAGGTACCATCACCTAGGCAAGCAACATCATTGTCACTTTGGTATCCCCATATTGAGAAGGTTGTAACACTTCCATTCGCATCTATGTAACTTAGAATTGTTTGGTTTGTAGTTACAACTGAACTAACTAATACACCTGTACCATTATCAAGTTGACAACCAGAACTAGCCCCATATTCATCCGAACCGTTTGAATTTGTACCACTAATGGCCCACTCATCGCCAACACCTGCTGATGGATGAGTTAGAGCAAACGCACTTGATATTCCTGCACCAAGCGAACTATTGGTTACCACTGTAGAAGTCAAGAAGCCAGAATCTGTTTCCGCCCTCAATTCAACATCCGATACCGTGGCATTTTGGTAAGATGTTGTGAAAATTAAACTCTGCTCATTATCAATAACCAAATCAAGATCCATTCGATTGTGTGTCGCAAGAGGGTGCTGCGTTGTCAGTATTGTATGGGCAGACTGCTCGGTGAAGGTATTGCTATCATCGAGTACAATCGTCTTTCCAGACCTAGTTACAACCATTGATGCAATCGCAGAATAGGAGATTCCTTGCCATTCATCATCAGCATTTGTAATCGCATTTGGCCGTTCTAAATGGCGTGTTTGATTTATTAAACCTGATTTCAGAAATAAGTGAAACCTACCAGAGTCATCCAAATAAAGTTCAACATCATCAATGGGGGCACCCCCAGCAATCTGAATATCAGAATATTCATTATTTCGCTTTTCAATTTGAATTACAGCACCTGCAGAGTTGCCATCCATGTCTTTATCAAGAGAGGTGACGATAATCTCAAACTGGCCATCACCATCTACATCACCTCCACCATATATTGTGCGGCCAAGGTGTTGCCCGCTCACTCCTTCAATGAGGATTGAGTTTACTCCTCTACGCAGTAGTTGTGTATTATCAGCGAAGAAATACTCAACTTTTCCAGCACCTATGCTGTTAATTCCTATTGAAGAAATTGCGATTTCAGAAAGACCGTCATCGTTGATGTCACCAATTGTTGACATTGCACTTCCAAAGGCTTGGCTGGATTCCGTACCAATCAACTCGAGTGCTGGATTGTTAGGTAGTCCATTTGCTGAGCCGCGTATAACTGTAACTTTTCCTAAAGCCAAATTGTCATACAGAGGTTCGCTATATGCAAAATCGTCATATCCATCTTGATTGACATCACCGATTCCAAGAACTGAATAGCCTAGCAGTGTGTTGGTTGTTGTCGTTGTCCAGGAATTGTCCAATGTCATTGTGCCTTGTTGTGATCCAGTGTATACCTCAACTCTACCATTACCCGTAAGTTCTGAAAACGAACCAGCGGAACCCAAAGCAATATCATCAAAACCATCACCATTGATGTCACCAATCCCAGCCATGGACCAACCTAGAATTACATTCACCGAATATCCAGGAGTACTCCAATCGTCATCTATGCTAGGCCCAGTTGCTGAACCTAAATACAAGTAGACTTTACCTTCACCCCATGCGTTTGTGTAACCAGTCGCAGCAACTAGAATATCAGCGTAATTGTCGTTATTGACATCACCAGCAGATGAAACAGTACCCCCGAATTTATCTCCGCCACCTCCACCTGAATCTGACCAGTTTGCAGCCGAATATGTGCGATTACCGCCGTAGAAAATGTAAGAAACTCCAGTTGCAAGTCCCAAACTGTTAGTTGCGCCTGTAGCCCCAATAAGAAGGTCAGAACATCCATCACCATTGACATCCCCTGCATTGGCTATTGCTGAACCAAATCTATCTCCACCAGCACTTCCGGTCAAATTGTAATCCGGGAGAGATGAAATCCCCATCCCTGAACCCCAAAAGATGTCAACTGCGCCAGTTTCGGTATTTGCAGCCGGCCGGCTAACAATCAAATCATCAATACCATCACAATCAAAATCAAGGTCATTGATTGCTTTGGTTGCATAATCATCACTGACGGAACCAGTTGTCAAAGTCTCAATTGATGGTGAAAGTCGGCCATTCTCTTGACCTGTCAAGTCACGTACAATTGTTAACTCTGAAGAATTTGAAGACCCGTAAACATACTGGATATTTCCAGTTGATGGATCCTTGGCAAACGACATAGCTGGTCCAAGACCTTGGCCTGCAGTTAAAGTTGTGAGCGTCCAATTACCATCTGTACCTAAAATCCCATGAATCATTTGTGTAGTGTCTAAATTTTGATAGAATATATTCAGAGAATCATCTGGGTCAAAATAGGCATCATATTGGGCGCCAATCCTTGCCCCTCCTAACAAATCTTGATGGGTCCACCAAGTACTATATGAGGACAAATGAAGTCCATTGTTGGAATCTAACCAAAGCACATTTTCAGCACCATCTGAGTCAAGTAAGAGGGTGATTTTTGAGACATTCGTCTCATTTTCAATCGTTCTCATGTTCCAGAGTCCACTCGCTCGCTGATATGCAACCTTAAGAAATCCAGATTCGTTTGTGTAAGCAATATGCAATAGTTCCCGTTCATCAACAACGATTGAGCATTTCTTTCCAAGTTCTACACCTCCTGCATCAACTTGAGTAATGCTGGTGGCACCACCAAATTCGAGTGTTGCAATCCACACACCGCCGGAATCCTCGTGTAAACAACCTCTTGCCCTGCCTCTGTCATCTCGTGAAAGTTCTATCTCGTCGAAAGTGAGGGATGTATTGAGACTGGTTGTTTGCCAGACATCCATGCCTCGAGTTGAATCAACTAGCCAATCTGATGCGTTGATAATCATCGTTTGTCCAGCGAATTGTTCGCCATTACCATTCGAAAATGAAGTGCTGGGCGCTATCACCTGATTTTGCTCGAGAGATGTTTCGTCACTTGGCGATTTTGACAGTAGCGGAGTCACAACTGAAAATAACAATAAAAGTATCAAGGCTGAAGATAACAACAACTCTCTGCTTGCTACTCGCTCGGCCCCCATGGGGCCGATGGAAACGCCGTTCCTGTAAAAGGGTAGTCAATAGATGTGGTAACCTTTAGACTAGTAAAACGAATAAGTTGGTAGCCGACCGGACAATCGTGGAAGTAGGTGTGACCCTGCTAATAGCGGCAGGAGATATTGGTGATGATACCACCCTTGCAACCTCCTGCCAAGTGGCTACGAGAGTGATTGCAGTTGATGGCGGAGTCCGACATTTGAGACACCTGAATATTGCTCCCGATGTCATTGTTGGTGACCTTGATTCAGCAAGCGAGAGTGATCTTGAGTGGGGGCAAGAAAATGGCTCTGAAATCATACACCTAAAAGAACAGGAAACGAGTGACCTTGCAAAGGCACTCAATCTGTGTAATGAACGGCAATGGTCACACATCCAAATCACCGGAATAGAGGGCGGGAGAATGGACCACCAACTGGGTAGCCTTGCTTCTATTTCGGATGCCTCA
>CAUZNH010000158.1:0-3845 GCA_963581345.1 Candidatus Thalassarchaeaceae archaeon
AACCGCCTGAATCCCCTTGTATATCCTTTGAAATAGGTATTCAGCCTACTGATTAAAGTAGTACGAACTAGAGGGTACCCCTTGATTCAAGAAAGCAACGTAGCACCTGTTTCAGTAGAGATAATCACTCCATCTTTAATCCGATGAACTGACAACACTGCTTCAGGTGTCGAACCGTTATCGAAGGCTACAAACGCATGTTCAACGCCAATTTCATCATTTTCGTAAATGATTCGATTCCGAGTTCGTGTGAATGAACCACTCATGGCCCAACCGATAATATCTGCCTTTGCTAAGACAATACCATCAAGATGCATTACAAATTTGTAATCATCAGACACTAACTCGTTTAGCATCTCTTCGTTCTTATTATCAACCGCTTGCATGAATCTTTCAACAACAGACATATTCAGACCTCTTTAGGTGTCTCCTCCGACACATGCCCATCTATTTCAAAGGTTAGCATTTAGGTGAGGTCAAGGTTGTAGTGGAGCCCAACATTCACTTTTCTAGCCAAAGAAGCAGACATAATCATCCCCGCTAATTGCACCATATTTCTCAACTCAACAATTTCCCTAGAAGGTAGACAACGTTGCCAAATGCGTTCAACTTCCTCATTGAGCAGAGCCAATCTCCTCTGTGCTCTTTCCATTCTCCTGTTACTCTTGACTAGCCCGAGGTCATCACTCATGGTTGAGCGGAGTTGCGCTCGGTCGTGGACCAACGGTGCATGTTCCTCTAGGTCAGCAAGCCCTTCAGCTCGCCACTCAGATAGGTTGGTTTTTTCTTCTGCCGCGGTCGTTAACCACTCAAGCACCCTAATCCCTGATCGATGAGAGAACACTACCGCTTCAAGCAACGAGTTGCTGGCTAGTCGGTTCGCCCCGTGAAGTCCTGTGCATGCTGTTTCGCCAATGGCAAATAACCCGTCAACTAATCTGTCACTTTTCGTACTGAAAGTGGGGTCATCGGAGTTGAGGTCACGTTGCCAAACTTCCCCCCATTCATTAACCGCTAATCCCCCCACAATATAGTGGGCTGCAGGTGCTACAGGGATTGCATCAATACCAATTTTTAAACCATTTTCAAGCATTTTACCGGCTATATTAGGGAATCTAGTTGCAAGATGTTCGGCATCTAAATGCTCAGTTACTAGCAATACATGATGGCGGCCACTGCGTTTTAATTCAGTATCAATTGCCCTAGCGACAATGTCGCGTGTGGCAAGACTTCCGCGAGCATCAGTTTTGCGTATAAATGAGAAATCGTTTGGGTCAGCATTTGAGTCAGTCTGCCTGGCTTGATGCCAGTTGTCAAGGTCTTCTGCAGTCATCAAGACAGCGCCTTCACCCCTTACTGCCTCTGAAATCAGGAAGGGATTTGAATCTCCGTTGCTGTATGCTGTGGGATGGAATTGGGCGAATTCGAGGTCGGCAACAGCCGCGCCAGCTCTGACAGCCATAGCGATTCCATCTCCAGTTGCAACCGATGGATTTGTGGTGTGTCGCCACAACTGTCCAGCGCCTCCGGTGGCGATTAGAACAGCGCGACTTGGCAGAGTAAAAACAGAACCATCAGAATTGAGGCACCATAGACCAGCGACTTTTCTTTCATCCGAATCGATATCATCTAAAATAAGGTCAAGAGCAAGGCAATCTTCGTAGATTGTTATTCTCTCCTCCGAGCGACAGGAGGCAATCAATGCGCGTTCTATTTCAGCCCCAGTTGCATCTTTTGTGTGTAGGATACGACGTTCATTGTGACCACCTTCCATGGCTAAATCGTAAGCACCAGTCTCTTCTTTGTCGAAGTTTACGCCTTCACTCACTAAGTCTTGGATTCTGGCTGCTGCCTCATTAACGACCATGCGTACGATTCTTTCATCGCCAATTCCGGCTCCAGCCTCTAGAGTGTCACGAATATGCGCCTCAACTGCTTCTGAGTTATCGGTGTCTAGAACCCCCGCAATACCCCCTTGAGCGCGGTTGGTTGACGAGTCTGAAAGCCGTTGTTTAGTTACTAGCGCAACATTTTGCCCAGCCCTAGCACAACGAGTTGCAACAAACAGACCGGCGATACCTGAGCCGACTATGGTTACATCTACCATGCAGAGTCCTCCGGGCCATCGCCTCAAGCCCATATGAATTGAAGGTTACTCTTCGGCATCCGATATTCAGGTGCAGGAGAGTTGTGTTTTACATCCCATGTTACAAAACTACTAACAATCTCCGACGCCGCCTTATCAATTGTGACAAAGGCGAAGCCGTTGATTCTCGCCATCGTCGGAGTCCTTCTGCTGTCATTTGTGGTTTACAATGTTGAAGTTGGATTGTACTACTTTCAGTATCCAGACCAACTAGTTCATTACAAAATGGAGATTATTGAAATAATATCTGGTAATTGTGATAGGCAAGTCATCAACGCTGATTTGGCAGACCATCAAAGCAATCAATGTCTATCTCCTTTAGGCACATATTACGCAATTGATATCATTATTGCAGCAGTTGGATTCGTGTTTTCAATTTTAGCACCAATAGCTGCATTGAAGCAATCAGGCAAATTAAGAATTTCACGAGGTTTGTCAAAAAATATGGCTCGGCTGCGCCTAATTCTAGGTATTAGTCTAATCACAATCGCAGTTTGTGATGCGATTGGTTTGCTCACAACTGAGGGACAACCTCTTGATTGGGCACAGGTTCTAGGGATACCAATGCCTGCATTCATGGTTGAGGTTTCGCTCCTGATTTTGGGCGTAGTAGTCGTCAAAAAGGCGGCACGTCGCCTTAAGTCAAAGCCAAATTCTGAGTTTACTGAACCATGGCAAATGGCAGGTGCTAGTGACTTCCGCGGCTCGCTTGAAAAGAAGGATAAAGGCTCCGAGAAAGGAGGTGTGATGACCGTTGGTGACCTTCGTTCTGCACTCTCACTAGATCAGTACGAGGATATCTTTCAACTTGGCACTAGTACAAGTGACGATATTTCAGTTGGTCGCACGTGCCATTATTGCAATGGTCAGGGTTGCGCACAATGTGATTTCAAAGGCGAACTCACGTGAGATGGGTGGTTTTACCCAGCAAGATTTAATTTAATTCCATTCTCATGAATTGTTGTGTGAGAATGAACCACTGAGGAAAGTGGTTTATCGTGATATTATTGCGAGTTGTTGATAGAATCTATGAAACGCTTGACGGCGCTTAAATTGAGGTCTTCAAACCGCCCTGCCGCGCGTGGCGGACCACTATCATTTATAGCCCCTTGAAATCCCCCGAAGAATTCGTGGTCGCTTTTCGCGGCCAAAAAGCAGGGGATGGGATACTTGCATCTGAAAGCAATAGAAATGGAGAATTTTAAATCGTTCAAAGGAGAAGTTGTAATACCGTTTGAAGTCGGTTTTACAGGGATAACTGGGCCTAATGGTTCGGGTAAATCAAATTGCGGGGATGCACTACAGTTCGTTTTAGGAGCGAAAAGTTCGAAAAGCCTACGCGCTGAAAATGTTGGCCAACTTATTTTCAATGGTGGTAACCGCGGTAAGGCTGCAAAAAATTGCAAAGTCACCCTCGTTTTTGATAACCAAAAAGATCCCTCAGGAAATCGAAGATTGATGGTAGACAGCGACGAGGTTCTCCTGACAAGAACTGTCAGGCTAAGTCGTAAAGGCAACCCCAACTCAGCTTACTATCTCAATGAGAGGCCTTCTACTGCAACTGAATTCCGACGTCTCTTGACGGGAGCAGGTGCTAGAGGAGATGGTTACAACATCGTACTCCAAGGTGATGTCACCCACCTTGCTACCATGACTGACAGGGCTCGCCGCAAGGTGCTAGAAAATGTTGCAGGTGTGA
>CAUZNH010000159.1:0-3844 GCA_963581345.1 Candidatus Thalassarchaeaceae archaeon
TTACGACAGCCTTGACAGTGACTGGTGGAGGTCACTTGGAAGCAACTATTGATGGTGGTCCTTGGGTAACAATGCCAACAAGCGGTTTGACCAACCTAGACAGTTGGGTGCATTCAATCCAATTCCGGTGGATAGGCCAAGGTCAATCTTTTGATTTGCAAAGATTTGAGGTGGAATTACATGGTTCTGGTCTGCCAGAATCACCGCTCATTGATTTGGGCAATGACGGTAATGAGGAATGGGGCCTCACCAACGATTCAATTGGCACATGGGGTTGGCAAGATGTCCTTGCAAATGGAAATCGCTCAATAGATTTGAAATATCCCAACCAGCACAATGTTGAGTTATGGATTCCAAAGGATTCAGCCGGAGACTTTTCCTTTGAGATAAGTCCGGAATTGTCAACCGGAGTTTCAGATTTGCAAATCCAGTTACTGATAGGCAACAATGTATTGTCATCCTGGACTTTTGGCAGTGGGGCTGAATCCCGTACTTTGAAGGTTGAAGATGCAGATAAAGCAAATTTAGTTGCTGAATTAGCGATTTCACAACCTGTTTACAGCCAAAGTGGAGTAGAATATGTGGCTGCTGAAATGATGTTGGATGCTTTAGCTGGCGGGATTAGGTTCGGTGGAATTGCAATTCCACATTCGCCTTCGGCATTATTACATTTCGAGCCGGAATCAGATTTCATCTTAGGCCTAAACAATCTTGCTGGAAGCATGACTGCTACTAACGGATGGGTAACTCTCCCATTGTCAATGAGTTGGACCTACCTCGGTTCGATGGAAGTCACTTTGAGAGAATTGAATACAGGTTTAGCCACAACAATTTCACTTGAATCAGCAGCCAACCTGTCAGCGACCTTAACGCCATCTTGGCAGATGTTTGAATTCGAACACAATTTAACAGTAAATCAAGGCGAATTAGCAGCATTGAGATACGACTTGGTGGGTGAGAATAATGCGGTCACCTACACTGTTTGGCTTGGTGCATCCCCACTTCCAGCCGATACTCTAGAGGGTGATTCTTCGGCGATAATACTACCTGCAATTTTCGATACAGGTTCTTATTCAACTCCAGTTGGTGCAAGTGGACCAGGGATTTGCTGTGAATTGAACCCCACTCTGCGCTTTACACTGAATGCTTCGTGGGATGATGAAGAACTGGTGACCTTGACTTTACGCGGTGTAATGACGGACGGATTGATCAGTTTACCATGGGTTCACATGTTTGGCGTTGGCCCTTCCCAAGGGGTAGAGAATGACATGAAAATAACCGATTGGAGGGTCGTGAACGACCGTGGAATCGCAATTGCGGATGAGACCTCCTATCTAAAGGCAGATTCAGATATTTCAGTTGAAGTTGAATTTGGTTTTGATGGATTAGAGGCGATGTTCGCACCACGAAGTGATGATATTGAGGTCAGATTACTTGAGAATGGGGTTGTAAAGACACAAACGACTCAGTTGAATCAAGGAGTTGCGACTTTCACCACAAGGACCCCGATGGCTACTGGTGACATTGAGTATGCAGTAGAATTCTCGCCCTTAGTTGGCGGTGATGATATGACTACAATAGTTCTCAACCGCAGTTTTGAAATTGATTCAAGGTCGCCTCAAGTAATCGCTCAAAGTGTGAAAGCCCATGACCATCTCGAGCCTTCCCTCTCCCAAACTCTGACCTTTGAGTTGTATGATATGCCAGTATTACCAACGGATGTAACCCTCATGTTGTGGCGAGAGTGGCAAGATGATATCGATGGTGACGGTGAAATTGATGCCAATGAATTCCAGCCGCAAAATATCATGATCCCAGATAATCTTACAATAAATAGAGGCAATTATACCTTCACATTTGATGATACCTTTGGACTTGAAGGTGATTTAATTGCAGGTTATTTGACCGGTTCTGACCCTGCTGGTAACAGCATTACCCATGGGGGTAGTTCATTAGCAGGCACCCATTTATTTGTCTATCAACTAATGACCGATGAAGCACCGAGCATAACTCGAATCGGCGCAGGTTGGGTTGGTGGCCCGAGAGATTGGCTTCATCCTTCACCCACTTATGGGATAATTATTCCATTTGAGGAGGCAAACGGATTTTCAGATATTGACCATATTAGCCTTAATTTGGCCGGTAATTCACTTTTAGACCAACTTCAAATCCACTGGAACGCTAGTGGAGGCGAGTGTACAACATCCAGCCAACACATGGAATTAATCAATTGTGATGTGCGTGCGAGTGAGGGGAATCTTGATGCATTCACCAGTGATATGTATATTCAAATTGACTTCAAACTTGGATGGGATTTACCCGACGAGGGTGACTTGAGGAGAGAGCCAGACATCGAAGTAGTTGACCGTGCTGGACAGGGTGATTGGTTGGCACTGCCAGAACTACGGTGGCGATTTTCCACTGATTTGCAAGTTGAGCCTGATAGCATTTTGGTTGAATTATCAGAAGGCACAAGGTCAGCAAGCGGCGCGTGGGTAGCACCAAACAGCAATATTACGATTTCAGGTAAGGTTTCATTTTCTCCAACTGGTGATTTACCCACTGATGAAATGAAAGTCAAAGTTCTACTTGACGATAAGGGCTCAACAGTTTATACAGAAAATGGTTGGTGGAGTGCTACCGTGAAGGCACCACAGCAGGCTAGTTCAGCGATCTCTCTAACCTTTGAACTAACAGAAATACCCGCTCAAGCAAGAGATGTCACAGATACAGGTTTGACAATTCTTTACATCATTGTTGATGACACTCCACCAATCCCAATAGAGGTGGTAGGTCCAAGGATTGGAAGTGAGATTCAAGTCTCTACCCTCTCATCTTTAGTGGTGGAAATCCAGGTAAAAGAGTTTGAACAACTTGATATTGATACAGTTCGATTAAACTGGATAGTCACACATGGCTCAAATCCTTACGGTGATGAAATCACCAGCGGCCAAAGCACAGTATTCTTACCAGCACACAACCCCGCAGGGGAGGCTATTCCGGTGAGAGCAACACTTGAGTTACAATCTGCGATACCAGCAGTGATGCTTTCTGAAGAACTCACTTTACACGCGTGGATTACTGGTAAAGACATGGTTGGGAATGAGATGGTGTCTGATGTTCAATTTAATTCTGCAGGAAGTCCGTTTGCGTCTTGGATTATACAGCGACTGCAAGCCGATTTATTGGTTGAAGATTCTGACTTAAGTTACTCAAGAAGCGGTGAAATTGAGTTGGGTGACACAGTCATGGTCACTGTATTGGTTCATAATTTAGGTGAGGTATATGGGGTCGCAGAACTAACTCTTGAGGAGGTTGATTCCGAAGGTGTGAGCAGGGTGATCACACCAGTATACGCAACTGTTGGAGTGGATCCAGGTGGCTCTAGCGAAGCACAAATTGACTGGGTTCCTGAGAGAGAAGGTCATTATTTCATAGTGGTGAAAATGGGAGGTGATGAGGTTGCAACTGGAGTCGTTGTTACAGTGATCCAACCAGCTGATACAGGGATACTTGCAGATTTGAACGAGAAAGGATTTTCCATCGAATGGATAGTAATTCTTGGTGGTTTGCTGATTTTATTAGGTTCTGTTGTTGTAATAGGAATGCGGGCTGGAGGCGCACCCAAGCAAGATTGGTTTGACGAGGAAGGTGATGTGACTGCTGTAGTTGAGGCTGAATATACTCAAAATCAGGAATGGACACCAGAGCAGATTGCACAGTGGCAACAATCTCAGGCTCAAGGGATGCAAACTCAGCAGCAATGGACTCCTGAACAGATTGCTTGGTGGCAGCAGCAACAGATGCAACAAGCCGGTCAAACTCAGCAAGGTTGGGAAGGATA